>CAVHAH010000051.1:9228-11024 GCA_963633785.1 bacterium | reverse complement strand
CGGCGCAGTGGCCGACATCGGCGGCAAAAAACAGCGCAGCGTGGTGGATCAGGCGCTGAAAATCGTTGAGAAACTGGAACATCGCGCGGGAAAAGATGCCGACGGAAGCACGGGCGATGGCGTGGGCATCATGACACAAATGCCGCATGCGTTTTTCTCGGCGCAAAATTTAGGATTCGAATTGCCGAATGAGCGTGATTATGCCGTCGGCATGATTTTCATGCCGCAGGATCATTTGAAACATGCGCAGGCATGCCGATTGATGGAAATCGTTGTGCAAAAAGAAAAGATGCACGTGCTGGGCTGGCGCAAAGTTCCGGTGAATGCGCAGATTCTGGGAACACGTGCGCGTGAATGTATGCCCTGCATCGAACAGTGCTTCATTGAACGCCCGAAAACATTACAGCGGGGATTGGAATTCGACCGCAGGCTGTATGTGGCAAGGCGTGCGTTCGAACAAAGCTGCGATGGCGCATATATCTGCTCCATGTCGAGCCGCACAATCGTATATAAGGGAATGTTTTTGGTTTCTCAGCTTCGTGCGTTTTATCCGGATTTGCAGGATGAGCGTTTCATCAGCGCCATTGCAATGGTGCATTCACGCTTTTCAACGAACACATTCCCCAGCTGGGAACGCGCGCATCCCAATCGCCTGATTCTGCATAACGGTGAAATCAACACCATTCGCGGCAATGTGGATCGTATGCTGGCGCGAGAGGAAACGATGAGCTCGCCCCTGCTCGATCAGGATATGGATAAGATTCTGCCCGTAATCTGCGGCGCCGGCAGCGATTCGGCCATGCTGGACAACACGCTTGAATTTTTGATGATGAATGGCGTTCCGTTGCCGCTGGCGGTGATGATGACGATTCCCGAACCGTGGCAGAACGAGCGTGATATTTCAAGAACCCGCCGTGATTTGTATCGCTATTACGCCACCATGATGGAGCCGTGGGACGGGCCTGCATCGATTCTGTTTTCCGACGGCGATGTGATGGGCGCCGTGCTCGACAGAAACGGTTTGCGCCCTTCACGCTATTATATCACCACCGACAATCAACTGATTCTGTCAAGTGAAGTGGGCGTTTTGGAGATTCCCGCAGAGAAAATCAAATGCAAAGCCCGTGTTCGTTCGGGGCATATGCTTCTGGTGGACACCGTTCAGGGACGGATTATCGATGATGATGAACTGAAAGAAGCTTATGCCGCACGCCAACCTTACGGTGAATGGCTCGATGGCAATCTGCTTTCGCTCAAGGATTTGCCGCTTCCGAAGCATGCGGCGCCGAAGCTGAGTCAGGATGCGAAGGACAGGCTTTACAAGGCGTTCGGCTATACTTATGAAGAGGTCAAGGAGGTTCTGCTGCCGATGGCGCAGAACGGTGTCGAGCCGACTGCGTCGATGGGAGCGGATATTCCGCTGGCGGTGCTTTCCGAGAAGCATCAGCCGTTGTTTGAATACTTCAGACAACTCTTTGCGCAGGTTACCAATCCGCCGATAGATGCAATTCGCGAAAAAATCGTGACCGATACGGCGGTATATGTGGGCAGCGACGGAAATCTTTTGGAGGATAAACCCGAAAACTGCGCCGTATTGCGCCTGGAACAGCCGATTCTGTCCAATGCGGATTTGCAGCGCATCAAGAATTCAAAACACGATTCGCTCCGCGTGGCCTGTATTCCGATGCTGTATTATCGAAGTGAAACGCTGGAACATGCGCTGAATCATTTGTTTGTTGTGTGCGATCGTGCTTACAAAAACGGCGCCAATGTGCTGATTCTAACGGATCGAGGCG
>CAVHAH010000051.1:787-9218 GCA_963633785.1 bacterium | reverse complement strand
CGAGCACGATGCCGAACAGGATTACATCTCGGCCGTTACGCAAGGCGTGAGTCGCGTGGCATCGAAAATGGGCATTTCCGTTCTGCAGTCCTATCAGAGTGCGCAGATTTTCGAAGCTGTCGGCATTCGCAAAGATGTGATTGATAAATATTTCACCAACACCGTTTCCCGTGTAGGCGGAATCGGTTTGGAGGAAATCAACGAAGATGTGCTTTTCCGCCACAGCCGCGCGTTTGATCCGCTGGATTTGGAAACGGATACCACTTTGGATTCCAACGGTTATCATCGCCTGCGCAGCGGTTCGGACAAGGAAGATCATCTGTATAATCCGCTGACCATCACCGCATTGCAGCGTGCGGTTCGCGCGGGAGATATGAATCTGTTCCGTGAATACACGACATTGGTGGATGACGAAACCAAGCCGCATACGCTGCGGGGCGTTTTGGATATCGCATTCGATGATTGCACGCCGATTCCGCTTGAAGAGGTCGAACCCGTTGAGGAAATCGTCAAACGATTCAAGACGGGCGCAATGAGCTACGGATCGATTTCGCAGGAAGCCCATGAATGCCTTGCGAAGGCGATGAATCGCCTGGGCGGACGTTCCAATACCGGCGAAGGCGGAGAGAACCGCGATCGCCTGAATACCGAGCGGGGCTCGAAAATCAAACAGGTCGCATCGGGACGCTTTGGCGTTACCTCTGAATACCTGATGAGCGCCGAGGAAATTCAAATCAAGATGGCGCAGGGTGCAAAGCCCGGCGAGGGCGGACATCTGCCCGGAAGCAAGGTGTATCCGTGGGTTGCACATACCAGAATGTCCACACCGGGCGTGAGCCTGATTTCACCGCCGCCGCACCACGATATCTATTCAATCGAGGATTTGGCACAGCTGATTTATGATTTGAAATGTGCCAATCGCAGAGCTCGCATCAGCGTGAAACTGGTCAGCGAAGCGGGCGTGGGCACGATTGCCGCAGGTGTTGCCAAAGCGGGCGCACAGGTGATTCTGATTTCGGGCAGCGACGGCGGAACGGGTGCGGCTCCGAGAACTTCCATTCACAATGCGGGCCTTCCGTGGGAACTGGGCGTTGCGGAGGCACATCAGACGCTTTCGCTGAATGGTCTGCGTTCACGAGTGGCAATCGAAGCGGACGGCAAACTGATGAGCGGACGCGATGTGGCAATCGCCTGTATGCTGGGTGCAGAGGAATTCGGATTCGCAACGGCGCCGCTGGTTTGCATGGGATGTGTAATGATGCGCGTGTGCAATCTGGACAGCTGTCCCGTTGGCATTGCCACGCAGAATCCGGAGCTTCGCAAGCGCTTCAAGGGCAAGCCCGAATATGTGATGAATTTCATGCTGTTTATCGCACAGGAGCTGCGTGAAATCATGGCAAAACTCGGCATTCACACCGTAAACGAACTGGTTGGGCGAGGCGATTTGCTGCATATGCGCACCAAGCATGCCACATCCCGTTCGGGCGCAATCGATCTGTCTGCCGTAATCGGAAAAAACATCAACGAGCATCATGAAGAAAGCGACAACTACGATTTCCATACGGAGAGAACTCCGGATCAAAAGGTACTGCTGAAGAAATTCAAGCCGAATTCGACCAAGCCTCAGAAACTGGATATTCACGTTTCCAGCACGGATCGTGCATTCGGAACGATATTCGGAAGCGAAATCACGCGCATTCACGGTCAATCGCTGTCGGATGATACATTCAAGGTATGCGCAGAAGGCGGCGGCGGTCAGTCGTTCGGAGCGTTTATTCCGAAGGGCATGACAATCAGCCTGTGCGGCGACAGCAACGACTATTTCGGAAAGGGACTTTCGGGCGGCAAGCTGGTGGTATATCCGCCGCAGGCATTGCGCGCTTCGGCAGATAAGAATATCATTATCGGCAACGTTGCGCTCTACGGGGCGACGGGCGGTCAGGCATTCGTGTGCGGATGTGCAGGAGAACGCTTTGCCGTTCGCAATTCGGGTGCGATGGCGGTTGTGGAAGGCGTCGGCGATCACGGATGTGAATACATGACGGGCGGCTGCGTGGTTGTTCTCGGAAAAACGGGACGCAACTTTGCGGCAGGCATGTCCGGCGGCGTGGCATACGTTCTTGACGAGAAACACGATCTCTATCTGCGCGTGAATAAGCAGATGGTGGATATAGAGGAATTGAATCAGGATCACGATTTGGAAATGCTCAAAAATATGCTTCAGGCGCATTTGCGTGAAACCGGTTCCGAAAAGGCGCAGGCAATTCTGGCGAATTTCGGGGAAAAGGCGTACGCTTTCAAGAAAATCATTCCGAGAGATTATCGGCGCATGATCAGCGCAATCGCACATTGCGAAGCGCAGGGATTGACACGTGAAGAAGCGGAAATGGAAGCATTCCGTGAAACGGCAAAGGGCAGGTGAGCGTAAAATGGGTAAGGTTGACGGATTCTTATTGTATTCTCGTGAAAATGTGAAATGGATTGATCCGTTAGAGCGCATTCGGAATTTCAACGAATTCAAACAGCCGCTTTCATCGCAAGCACGGCAGGAACAGGCGGCACGGTGCATGAATTGCGGCGTTCCGTTCTGTCAAAGCGGCGTTCGGCTGAATGGCATGTTCACGGGCTGTCCTTTGCACAATCTGATTCCCGAATGGAATGATATGCTGTATCTGGGCAATATGCGCCATGCGTTGGATCGATTGCTGAAAACCAACTGCTTTCCCGAATTCACGGGGCGCGTGTGTCCCGCACTTTGCGAAGCGGCATGCACCTGCGGCATGAACGGCGAAAGCGTTTCCGTGCATGATAATGAATTGTCCATTGTTGAAGAGGGCTTCGCAAACGGCTGGATTCAACCGCATCCGCCGCGCGTGCGCAGCGGAAGACGTGTGGCCATCGTCGGAAGCGGTCCGTCGGGATTGGCAGCCGCATGGATGCTGAATCGCCGCGGGCATACGGTCACCGTCTATGAACGTTCCGATAGACCGGGCGGCCTTCTGATGTACGGCATTCCCAATATGAAGCTGGATAAGCGCATTGTGGCGCGCCGCATTCAACTGATGGAGGATGAAGGCGTTCAGTTCGTTACCAATGCGGAGGTCGGCGAAAATGTGGATGCCGAATCCCTGAAACGTGATTATGATGCCGTTCTGCTCTGCTGCGGCGCAGGTCAGCCGCGTGATTTGAATATTGCGGGTCGAGATGCGCAGGGCGTTTATTTCGCAGTGGATTTCCTTACGGCGGCCACGAAGGGTGTTTTGGGAACTTCTCAGCCGATTGATGCGAAGGGAAAACACGTTGTAATCGTCGGCGGCGGCGATACGGGCAATGATTGCGTGGGCACATCGATTCGTTTGGGCTGTGCAAGCGTTACTCAGCTGGAAATGATGCCCAAGCCGTCGGAAACACGTTTGGAATCGAATCCCTGGCCGGAATGGCCTCGCATTCTGAAAACCGATTACGGTCAGCAGGAAGCCATCGCCGTATTCGGACATGATCCGCGTTTGTTTGAAACAACGGTCAGCGAAATACTGAAGGATGAAACGGGACATGTGCGTGCGCTGAAGCTGGTTTCGCTCAAGGGAAGAGATGTTGTTGCGGGAAGCGAACGGGAGATAGATTGCGATTTGATGTTGATTGCGGCGGGCTTTGTCGGCTGCAAAAGAAAACTGCCGGAGGCACTCGGCGTTGAAATCGGCGCACGAGGCACGATTGCAACCGATGAAAGCTATCAAACGAATATCCCGGGCGTTTTTGCCGCAGGCGATATGCGCCGTGGGCAATCACTGGTGGTCTGGGGCATCAGCGAAGGGCGTAACGCCGCACGTGAAATCGATCGGTATTTGATGGGTTATACGGAAATGTAAACAGATTCACGAAGGAGCGTACCGCTCGAAAATGTTCGCGCGGTACGCTCCTTTGAATTGTCGCCTTAATCCTTTTTGTAACCGCATTTCGTGCAGATGCCTTTTTCATTCAAAGCAATGCCGCACAGCGGGCAGCGTTCCACATCCAAATGCGGTTCGTAGCACTCGGAGGCCATGTTTACGCCGCTGGAGAAAGTCAGCTTCACGATGTTCAGTTTGTCCTTCAGTAGGTCGTAGACGATTTTAATCATGCCTTCAACGGTCATGGTTTCCTTCGTCACAACGAGGCGGCAATCGGGATATGCAGTTGCCAGTTCGGTTTGAAAGGCGGGGCCTTTCATGATGTTGTTCGGATGGCCGTCTTTGATGCCCTGTTTTTCATATACATCCAGTACGGCAGGCAGCAGCGGATCATCTTCACGGAGAATCAGTGCGTGATCAAAATTCTTCAGAACATCCCATGCGGTCTTCTGAATTTCGTTGCAGGGAAAAACCATGTTGACGCCCA
Source organism: bacterium (assembly GCA_963633785.1). Classification (GTDB taxonomy): domain Bacteria; phylum Bacillota; class Clostridia; order Christensenellales; family Aristaeellaceae; genus Faecivicinus. Next base: position 4,841 of record CAVHAH010000051.1, on the reverse strand, counting down.
TGTTGACGGAACCCTCTACTTCAATCGTAAGGGTACCAGTGTGTCCGTGCAGGTATTGCGCTTCGCCTTTGAATCCGTAAAAGCGGTGCGCATACTGCAAGTCGAGCTTGGTAATGCTTCTCATGTTTACGCCTCCTTTATATGTATTCTGTTTGCGGGCGATTTGCCCGAATACACGCCTTTTGAACAAACCGCAGTTTCTTTATTGCCAACGCTCTTTGATACTCTCGGTCTCTTTGGATTGGCATTCGCCGCAAATGCCTTTGAAAACGAGGTCATAGCCGAGAACCGTGAAGCCGTTGGCGTTTTCGATGCGCTTATTTAGATTCGGCATAACTTCCATATCCACATCGCATACTTTTCCGCATTTCAGACAGCGCACATGATAGTGATCAAACAAAGAATGGTCGAATCGGCTTGCACATCCGGGAATTTCCAAACCGCGAATTTCTCCGTCCTCGGACAGTTGATTCAGGTTGCGGTATACCGTTCCCCGACTGATTGTAGGGTGTTCCCGTGCGATTTCCGCATAAACTTCGTCTGCGGTAGGGTGACAGCGGAGCTTGCGAACCGCTTCCAATACCAAAGTGCGCTGAATTGTATTTCTTTTCGACGTTGTTCTCGTCTCCTTAATTGAGATATTATTCTTAATAGGATAATATCTCAATTAGGAATGTATGTCAAGTAAAATTTCTGTTTGTTCCGATATAGCCAAATGGCTGATGTGTATGGGATTGTTTTTTGCTATACTGTTATGGGAAATGAGATACTTGCCCCTAAAAAGCGAAAAGGAGGAACGAAAAACGGCTACCCCTGCCGCAGTCTTTGGATTTCCGATACAACGTTCTCCACCGACATTCGGCACACAGGCATCACGAAAACCGTAAGCGTATCGCGATAGGAGGGAATGAACAGTGAAGAAACTTGTTTATTTGGCATTGGTGTTTATTTGGGCGATTCAGATGTTATCGGGCGGCGCATTCGCGAACAACGAACTCGAATGCGATAAACATGACTGGAGGCAAACCGTTTATCAGTGGGCGGAGGATTACTCATCCTGCACGGCTTCCCGTACATGCGACAGATGCACCAAAACAGAAACGGCAACAGATAATACCATTGAAAAGAAAGTTACGGAAAACACCTGCGAGGTGAGCGGCGGAATTAGCTATACAGCGGATAATTTCGGAGAAGGCAGTGAATCTTGGACGGTCACACCGTACAAAACGGGCGAAGAGCTTCCGGGCGAAACGCCGGAACATGATTGGGGAGAGACGCAATACGATTGGTCTGCCGACCACAAAACTTGCGTTGCGACACGCAGCTGCAAATTAAACTCCGAGAGCAAGGAGACGCTTGATGCAACCGTAACGACTGTGATTACGGCTACCTGCGATCGAGCGGGCAAAATCATCTACGAAGCGACTTTCGATTCGAATCAGACATGGGCCGTTATGCAGACGTTTGAAGAGGAAATCGACGCACTGGATCATAGCTGGGGAGAAGCCGTCTATGAATGGAGCGATGATTATACGTCCTGCACGGCGAAACGGATTTGCCAATACAATGTCGAACACATCGAAACGGCGAATGGAATCATCAGCATCACGCATGAAGAAAAACCCGTTTCCTGCGCAGAAGCAGGCTATATCGATTACAAAGCGGTATTTGATATAGAATGGGCCTCCGAACAGACAAAACGCGGTGAAGGTGAGCGCATTCCGCATAAGTTTGAATCCTATATTGCGGATAACAATGCAACCTGCACGGAAAACGGAACGCTGACGGCGGAATGTGCAAACGGATGCGGCGCAAAGGATGTTATCGAGAATCCGAATGATCCCAAACTCGACCACGACTACAAGAAAACCGTTGTCAAACCCACAACCACGAAGGGCGGCTATACGCTGTACACCTGTTCACGCTGCACAGACAGTTATAAGGACAACCTGACTGCGCCAACCGGACATTGGTACGGCGAGTGGCTGCCCGAAGAAGCAAATATTCACAGCGCCGAATGCAAACATGACGGATGCGATTATGCGACTTCGGTGACCTGCGAGCGGTTTGAATATCGATTCTTGAATGAAACGGAGAACGGAGAAGATTTCGTTTTCGAATTTTGCCCGATTTGCGGACGCATCGAGGATGCCGCCAAGCTTGAAATCGTCCGTTCGGTCGAAGTCTATGGGGAGAATCTTCCGAAGGGCGAGCCGATTCTCAGAATGGGTACGCTTGAAAACGGAGAAACGATTCTCGGCATCGCCTTTGAATATGCGGGAGCAATCACTCGGCCCGAAGGCGAGATTACGTTTGAGGTTCCGATTGAAGGAATGACGGAGTATACGTTCAACATCCTCAATGAAGACGGAACGGAAACGGAGCTTCCGTTTACTGCGGATGAAACGGCGGGAATCATCACCTTAAAACTGACATTTGTTTCAGACGAGATGCAGTCTGAAAAGCCCATCAAGGTTCTGCACCTGATTCCGTCTGCCTGATTTTACCCATCCCAACGACCGAAGATTCACTTCTGTCGAAAAAATGAACGCTAAAGGGCGGGAATTCCGATTTCTGCCCTTTTGAATATTTCTCATGAAAGCGTAATTATTTCGCCGATATAATCCGATAACGGGTCTTGACAGGAAAAATTCTGTAATTTACAATTATCTTATGAAAATATTCGATAAATTCTATTCTGGAGGGGTTTTCATGAGAAAATTTGCCGCATTGCTGTTGACGATGATTTTGACGCTGACATTCTATGCCGACAACGGAATTTTATGCGGCGTTCAAGCGGAAACCTACGATGAATGGTTCGTTGATTCCGAATATTACGATGACGAAGAATATTACGATGAAGGTATAGATTCTTGGGATTACGAGATAGAGGATTTTATCGGAAATTGGCAAGACGCGGATGATAACGAAATCACAATCGGCATTTCGCAAGAGGGAAACGGCTATGTTATGCTGATATCTCTCCCGAACACATACGGTTACAGACTGTATTTAACGGGTCGTGATGAAGAAGGAGATTTTCTTTTCGAATCGAGGAATCAAATGAATACGGGCGTGCTGGAACCGTTGGGTGGCGCATTTATGTTTTCGCTTGAGGACAGCAATCTCCCCGGATACTTTCAAGACGCCTTTTCCACGTTCATTCCGTGCGATGCCGAAGACGATGCGGAAGAATCATACGGATTGTTCGGCGGCGATTACAGCACGCTGGAATTCGGCGTTGATGATTGGCGTGTCGAAGTGTTGCAGGATGCGCTTCGGGAAATCGGCTATTCCATTACCGACAGTGCGGGAGTTTTCGGACAATCGACTTATGAAGCGGTGATTCTTTTCCAGCAACGCATGGGCCTGAGCGCAGACGGCAAAGCGGGCAAAAAGACGCTTACTGCGCTTGAAAGCTATTATGATGAATACGAAAATGCGACATCGGCGCTGAACGATGCAGAATACGAGGACTACGATGAAGACACATCGTGGGTTTCCGAATATGAAACAAGTTGGTTGTGGTGTCGGGAAAACAGCGATTCTATCGGCACGCTTTATTTGGATACAGACAATGAGCATGTTATTTCGGGAACGCTCGGGTTCTATCGATATTTTGAAATCGATTTGACCATTACCCTGAACGGAAATATCGGCACGATAACTTCCGAATCCGATGAATGGGAAGGCACGGCGGAATTCGGAACGGATTACATCCTCTTTCGGTTTGAAGACCGAGAAGTCTATTTCGACAGTACCATTTCCGATTTGTTCGGCACTACGGAGTTTCGTTTTACGCCGATGTACGATAAAGCCGACGGAGATGAAGATTTGAGTTCTTCTTTGGAGTGCGGAGAGTATGTGACCTTTGGAACGTATCCGCAGACGAGTTCGGATGAGGAGGACGTTCCGATTGAATGGATGGTGCTTGAAGTCAGAGATGCAAGCGTGTGTTTGATCAGCCGCTATGCTTTGGAAACGGTGGCTTATAATGATGAAGATACATCAATCACGTGGGACGAGTGTTTCCTTCGAACATGGCTGAACAGAG
>CAVHAH010000051.1:0-777 GCA_963633785.1 bacterium | reverse complement strand
TTCTCCACGAGGGAAGTGCTGTATATCAACGATAAAGCAGGCTATGAAAATGAAAACCCGTATTATGATTCGGATTCGGGGAATGAAGAAAGAACCTGTCGTGTTTTTGCTTTAAGCATCAACGAAGTTGAAGGATATCGCGACTACAACGATTATAACCTCAATCAATTCCCAATGTGTGCGACACTTGATGGGACGCAGGATGCATGTCGGTGGTGGCTGTCTTCTCCGGGAAAGGGAAACCGCTATGCGGCATTCATCGATACGGATGGCACAATCAATTATGAGGGTGCGAATGTGAGCAATACGAACATTTATGCACGTCCTGCGATATGGGTGTATTGCCCGGGAGACTGGTCGTATTACGGCGGTTATGCGGAAGAGGAGGATACAAAACAGAAGGATATAAAGAAGAACACAAAAAAGAAGAACGAACAGAATCTTTCGGTCGATTATGCGGGAGCGTCTTTAGAATTCCCGGGAAGCCTGTTTGAGAAATCCCCCTCTGTTTTCAACGATGATTTAGCAAAACTGGGTGCGATGCTGAATCAGGCAGCGTGCAACGATGAAGAGGAGATTCTTCAGCTGTTCCATAAGATGAAAATCGAAGACAGTAACATCGAAAACTTTAATTATGACGGCGAAAATGCATTCAGCATTGCGCACCGATCGATTGTGTTGAATGGGGAAGAGGCAAACCTGATTTTCATTGTCGCCCGCGGTTCTAGAGTCTGTTTCTAAATGCATACTTGCCTAAATTATGCAAGCAGAATGCGT
>CAVHAH010000050.1:0-11144 GCA_963633785.1 bacterium | reverse complement strand
ACCCAGCACTGCGCCGATGCACAGCGAAACGATTGCAATCAACACATCCGATGTCTTGATTGCGCCCATGATGCCCACCAGCATCACGCACAGCGAAACGGCCGCATGAAGCGTGGTGCGATACCGTTCTTTAATGCCGCCGCGCAGCAGCGTACCAATCAGGCCGCCCAGTGCAACCGCTGCGAAATTCAGCCAGACGCTAAACATAACCTCATCGCCTCTTTATATCTGCTTTCCGTGGGTGCTTCTAAAAGAAAAAAACAAGATTAAGAAACACGCCCTACGAAAAGAACGCGCCGCTTTTGCGACACGTTCCTTCAAATTCGCTTTCGGGGCGCTTCTGAAAATTCAGAAACAAACCCAACGCTTATTCAGCAGCCGCTTCCGAAACCGGATAGATGCTGACCTGCTTGCGCTTCTTGTCGTAGCGCTCGAACTTCACAACGCCATCCATCTTTGCATACAGCGTATCGTCATCACCGATGCCGACATTCTTGCCGGGATGGAACTGCGTGCCGCGCTGACGCACGAGAATGTTTCCCGCAAGAACGAACTGACCGTCATAACGCTTTACGCCCAGGCGCTGCGCATGGCTGTCACGACCGTTACGGGAGGAGCCCATTCCCTTCTTGTGAGCGAAGAGCTGAAGATTCATCTTAAACATGTGCCTTACCTCCGTTCCTTGAAGATAATACGGACATAATCGGGAAATTCCCTTTCAACTGCCTGAAGCCCTTCCAACAGCGTTATGAGCAACAGCTGTGCCAAACGCAATTGTTCTTCCGTGACTTCCGGCGTCAATCTTGCTTCAATGAACGCTCGAAAATCGTCCTGTTCAAACATCACCGGCGCCTTGAGGACATTTTTCAGCCCGTTGAGCGTCGATTGGGTCAAAGCCGAAACGGCTGCACAGACGATGTCCGCGCCTGCATAACCATAGCCGCTGTGTCCCTCTGCTTGATAACCGATCAGAGCGCCGTCTGACCGCCTAAAAAATGTGACGGTCGTTCCCTGAAAGGAATCAGGCGTTGATCGCCGTGATTTCAATCTTGGTGTAGGGCTGACGATGACCCTGCTTTTTGCGCTCATTCTTCTTCGACTTATACTTATAGACGACGATCTTGTGGCTCTTCACCTGTCCGAGCACCTTGCCTTCAACCTTTGCACCCGCTACCGTGGGAGCGCCGATCTTGGTATTTTCGCCATCGCTTACGAGCAGCACCTCATCGAAAGATACCGCTTCATCTGCCTGAGCGTTGATCTTCTCCACGAAAATCACGTCGCCCTGCTGAACACGGTACTGCTTGCCACCTGTCTTAATGACTGCGTACACGCGTTGCACCTCCTAACCAAAAATCTCGCCGGAATTGGGCAGCATTCACATGCATTTACCGAGCCGATTCCGAGCGGCTTACCAAAGAATTATACATTTTTCGGCGCAGATTGTCAACATCAAACCGATTCAAACCCGAAATATAACATTTCACGCTCGCGTGCTTCTTTCGAAAAATATAATTGTATCTGTCGTTTTTCTTGACTTTACATCGAAATGATTTTATACTTATAACAGTTGTCCGAATATCGGCAAAGGAGGAATGCAACGGCATGGACGAAATCAGAGAAAATCTTGCGCAGGCCGCGGAAAAGCTCAAAAGCGGCGCCGAAAAGGTGATTGACGGGGCCAAAGACGTGTATGAAAAAGCAAAGCCGTACATTGAAGACGGCATTGAAAAGGCAAAAGACGGTGCGCAGAATCTCTACGAGCGTGTGAAACCGGTGATTGATAATCTGGCGGAGCAGGCGGAGGGCGCGCAAAGTTCCGAGCAGGAATATGATGTGCGTGAGGAGATTTCCCGTGAGGTGGATGAGCAGGTAAACAAAATCCGTTCATCGGCGGTCACTCCCACGCCATTCACGGAATACATCCGCGAAAACTTCGGCAAAAAGGAAAACTAAAATAATAAGGAGGTTTTTTCAATGTCTGTTTATTTTGATTCCGAAAAGCGCACATTCACGCTGAGCGGCGGCAATGTAAGCTATGTACTGTTCATCGATGAATGCGGCCGTGTGATGAATCTGTATTGGGGACATCGCATACCCGACGGCGCAATCGAACCGCAGCTGGAGAATTATTCCGGATTCGTATCGTTCGATCAGGATGCGGCCTACCTTCCCTACGATCTGCCCACCTGCGGCAGCGGTTGGTACGGAACGCCCGCCGTTTCCGCCGTGAACGACCACGGCGACGATATGGTGGTTGCACGCTATGTATCCCATGAAATTTATGCGGGCAAACGTCCTCTGGAAGGCCTTCCCGCCACTTATGTGGAAAACGACGGCGAAGCGACGAGCCTGATTCTGCACCTGGAAGATTCGCTGACGGGGCTGAAAATCGCATTGCAGTATACCGTTTTCGAATCCGGCGCAATCGCACGTAGCATGTGTTTGGAAAACGGCGGCAATCAGAATCTCGTGGTGCGTGATGCCATGGCGGCAAGCGTTCCGCTTCTGCACGGCAACTACGATTTGATTTATCTGCACGGCGGCTGGGCCCGTGAACGCAGCGTGATTCGCAAGCCCGTCGGTCAGGCGGAAACGCGCGTATACAGCGAACGCGGCGCTTCCGGTCACGAAAAGAATCCTTTCATCGCCGTTTGCGATTCGACAGCCACCGAGCTTTCCGGCGATGTATGGGCGATGAATCTGGTGTATTCGGGCAGCTTCCTTGCAGCCGTAAATGTCGACAACAACGGCAATCCCCGCATGTCCATCGGCATGAATCCGCGCGTATTCTCGTGGCGTCTCGCACCGGGCGCACATTTCCAGACGCCCGAAGCGATTCTGTCCTATTCCGACAAGGGCTTTAACGGCATGTCGCAGATTTATCACAAGCTGTATCGCACACGCCTGGCGCGCGGCGAATGGCGTGATCGTGTTCGCCCGATTCTGATTAACAACTGGGAAGCCACCTACTTCGATTTCGACGAAGACAAGATCATGACCATCGCAAAGCGTGCGCATGAATTGGGCATCGAAATGTTCGTTCTGGACGACGGCTGGTTCGGAAAGCGCAATCTGGACAACTGCTCTTTGGGTGACTGGGTGGTCAACCGTGAAAAGCTGGTCAACGGCCTCGAAGGCGTGTCCGAGAAGCTTCACGCAATGGGCATGAAATTCGGCCTGTGGTTTGAACCGGAGATGGTCTCTCCCGACAGCGATTTGTACCGTGCGCATCCCGACTGGTGTCTGCACATTCCCGGACGTGAACGCACGCAGGCCCGTCAGCAGCTGATTTTGGACTTGTCCCGCATCGAGGTGCAGGATTATATCGTTCAGGCGGTATCCGCAGTGCTCGAGAGCACGCAGATTGACTATGTCAAGTGGGATATGAACCGCAATATGACCGAGGCATTCAGCGCAACGCAGGATCCGAACGGCCAGTTTGAAACGCAGCACAGATATATGCTGGGTCTGTATTCGGTGCTCGAAAGAATCGTTTCGAGATTCCCGCACGTTCTGTTTGAATCCTGTTCCGGCGGCGGCGGACGCTTTGATGCGGGCATGCTGTATTATATGCCGCAGACCTGGACGAGCGACGATACCGATGCAATGGAGCGCGTTCGCATTCAGTACGGCACATCGTTTGCCTACCCCGCCTGTGCAATGGGCGCACATGTCAGCGCCGTGCCGAATCATCAGACCGGACGTGTTACCAGCATGAAGCTGCGCGGCGATGTGGCATTGGGCGGCAACTTCGGTTATGAATTGGATTTGTCGAAGCTCAACGAGGCGGACACGCAAACGGTTCGCGAGCAGGTGGAATTCGTGAAAAAGGTGCGTTCCCTTACGCAAACCGGCACGTTCACACGCCTGGTTTCTCCGTTTGAAGGAAAAGTGGCCGCATGGCAGTTCGCAAGCGAGGACGGTTCGGAAGCGTTGCTGTGCGTGTACCGCACGATGGTCACGCCGACAGAACCCGCAATGCGCATTCACATGGTCGGTCTGGATGAAAACGCCACCTACGTGGATGACGACGGCAACCGCTACAACGGTTCGGCGCTCAAGCATTTCGGTGCGTGGATTCATCTGAGAGCGGATTTCGAAAGCAAGGTTTTGCATTTCAAGAAAATCTGAAAGTAAGAATCCTTCCCGCCTCCAACGAGACGGGAAGGATTCTTTTATGAATTTTCGGAAGCGGATTCCAAAAGGTGTACGATTTCATCGAGGTTTTCCGCAAAACAAATGCCGTTCTGGCGTTCTTTCGTGGAAAGCCCTTTATCAATCATATGCCGCAAGAGGTTTTTCAAGTCATTGTAATAACCATTCAGATTATACAGAATGCACGGAGCATTCAACTGTTTGAGCGAAACTTTGCTCATCACCTCGGCGATTTCCTCGAGCGTGCCCGTTCCGCCCGGGAATGCGATGAACGCATCGCCCAATTCAATCATTTTGGTTTTGCGCTCGGTCATATTCTTCGTGATAATCAACTGCGTCAATCCATCATACAAGTAACCCATATCGATAAACATCTGCGGTTCAACGCCGATGGCCTTGCCGCCCGATGCCAATACGCTTTGTGCGATTTTCCCCATCAAGCCGTTGTTTGAGCCGCCGTAAACCAGCGTATGCCCGTTTTCTCCGATCCATCTTCCCAATTCGCAAACAGCCTTCTGCAGCGAAGCATCATTTCCCTCGTTTGCGCCGAGATAAACGGTTATGTTCATTCACAATCACCTCATTTCGATTCTTCTCAGATTATATCAGAAAGCGGCGCATATCGCAAATAAAAAGCATTGCGCAGGGTTTCATTTTACAATCCTCCGCTTATTTTGCTTGCATAATCGCATGAAATGCGGTAAAATTAAACTGTATTTGTATGACCTCTCCGAACGGAGCATAAATGATATTTGGAGGAATGAATAAAATGGATGTACGCGCGCTGCTGCAGAATAATCAGGAACGCATGAATGCGCTCTACGCTTCTCAGGATCAGACCGAACGTTATTGTGCGTTGGCGGAGGCTTTCCGTGCGCATTTCAACGCAGAACCGACGATGTTTGTTTCCGCGCCGGGCAGAACCGAAGTTGTCGGCAATCATACCGACCACAATCTCGGACGCGTGCTGGCGGCGAGCGTGAATCTTGATACCGTGGCGGCCATCGCACCGCGCAACGACGGCGTGATTGAACTGTATTCCGAAGGCTATGATAAGCCGTTTATCGTGGATACTGCCGATTTGACGGTTCAGGAGAACGAAAAGGAAACGACGTTCGCCCTGATTCGCGGCGTGGCGGCACGATTGAAGGAATTGAATTATAATATCGGCGGTTTCAATGCATCGGTCACGAGCACCGTATTCAAGGGCAGCGGCCTTTCTTCTTCTGCGGCGTTTGAAGTTATGCTGGTGGCGGCGTTTGATGCGCTGTTCAACGGCTGGACCATCGATCCCAAGCTCAACGCCCGCATTTCCCAGTATGCGGAAAATGTATTTTTCGGCAAGCCCAGCGGACTGCTCGACCAGTCGGCAAGCGCCGTCGGCGGACTGGTTACGATGGATTTTGCGGTTTCGCCCGCTTCCGTTGAAGCCATCGGCTACGATTTCGGCAAGAAGGGCTATTCGGTTTGCGTGGTCAGCGTAGGCGGCGACCACGGCAATCTCACGAATGAATATGCGGCAATCCCCTCCGAAATGAAGCAGGTTGCGCATGCGATGGGCGTTGAAATGCTCAATGCCGTTTCCGCGGAACAGCTTTGGAACAGCCTGCCGATGCTCAAGGGCAAGGTTTCCGACCGTGCGATTCTGCGTGCATTCCACTTTGTGGATGAAACCGAGCGCGTGGTGGATGCCGTGAATGCTCTGAAGAACGATGATTTGAATGCGTTCTTCAAGGCGGTAATCGCATCGGGCGAAAGCAGCTGGAAGCTCCTGCAGAACCTGTGCGTTCCCGCAAGCGACAATCAGGAAATGCCGCTTGCTTTGGAGATGAGCCGCAGAATGCTCGAAGGCCGCGGCGCATGGCGTATTCACGGCGGCGGATTCGCAGGCACGATTCTCGCATTCGTTCCGAATGATTTCGTGGAAGAATACAAGAAGAACATGAACGGCGTGTTCGGCGAAAACGCAACAACGGTGCTGTCCATTCGTCCCGAGGGCGTTGTTTGCATCAAGTAATCATGGAGAAGTTTGTATACCTTACGCACTCACAGGAAGATACCCTGCGCTTCTCCTCGTCGCTTGCCGAAATGCTGGATGCGGGCGATACGGTATTGCTCACAGGCGATCTCGGCACGGGGAAATCGGTGGTTGCGCGCGGCATTGCACGGGCATTGGGCGTTACGGGCGCCATGCCCAGCCCCACATTCACCATTTTGATTCCCTATCAGGGCAGGAAAAAGGTATATCATTTCGATTTGTACAGATTGTCTGACCCGGATGAATTCTACGCATCCGGGTTGGATGAGTTTGTCGGCGGCGACGGCATTGCGCTTATCGAATGGCCGCAGATGGCGGAGCTGGAGGTACAGCCGTCGCTGAAGCTCTCGCTCATGCGAGGCGATACCGATGATGAGCGCAGAATCGAAATCGAAAATGCGGGAACTGCGGGCTTTCGTCCGGAGGCGTTGAAGGAATGGAGAATCAAGGCATGAATATATTGGCAATCGACACATCGGGTCCCGTGGCCGGCTGTGCGGTGATGTCGGAAGGAAAAATCGTACACAGTGCCTCCATGCAGCACGGACTTACGCATTCGGAAACGATACTGCCGGAAGTGGAACATGCAATGGCGGCATCGCAAATGCAATGCTCGGATATCGATGTATTTGCGGCAGTTGCGGGGCCGGGTTCGTTCACGGGCGTGCGCATCGGCGTTTGCACGGTGAAAGGATTGGCGCATGCCGTCGGGAAACCCTGCGTGCCGATTCATGCGCTGGAAGCGCTGGCGATGAATTTCCCCGGATTCCCCGGTTGGGTCGTTCCCATTTTGGATGCGCGGCGCAATCAGGTTTACTGTGCGGCTTATGATGTTTCCACGGGTTTCCCCGTTCAGGTTTTGCAGGATGATGCGATTGCGCTGCAGGATTTGCTGGCGGCGCTCCCGAAAGACAAAAAGCTGATTTTCACGGGAGACGGCGTTGAAAAGCACGGCGAAACCATCTTGAATACATTGGGCGAGAATGCCATGCTCGCTCCCGCCAATTTGCGCGACATCAAGCCCGAAGCGGTTTGCGTATTGGCGCAGCGCAATCGGGAAGCGTGGATTCCCGCATATGAATTGCGGCCCGTGTATTTGAGAAAACCGCAGGCGGAACGGGAGCGCAATGCAAGGCTGAATCGGGAGGCGGAAAAGTGATTGCACCTGAAATGGGTTTGATGACGGTTGAAGATGTGGACGCGGTTCATGAAATCGAAACGCTCTGCTTCAAAACGCCGTGGTCGCGTGAATCGTTTTTGCGCGAGGTAACGGAAAACAGCTGTGCCCGCTACATGGTTCTGCGTGAAAACGGGCGTGCGGTCGCTTACGCAGGCGTGTGGTTTGTGCTGGACGAGGGGCATATCACCAACATTGCGGTGCATCCCGATAAGCGCGGATTAGGCTACGGCGAAAAGGTCACGCGCGGGCTGATTCAGCTTGCGGCGGACAGCGGCATGAATTGGATGACGCTCGAGGTGCGCAGATCGAACAAGATTGCGCAGAATCTCTACCATAAGGTGGGATTCATCGATGTCGGTTATCGCAAGCGCTATTATGAAAACAGCGAAGATGCGCTGATTATGGCGCTGGAACACCTGCCGGAGGGACATCCCGAAAATGATCCCATGCTGGTGCAGGAATAATTTGAATTGTAAGGCGAAGGAGGGATGACGTATGTTTGACGGAATTGAGGTGGCTTTGGTTGTAATCGCCGGTTTGCTCGGGTCTGTGCACTGGATGCACGGTTTTCAGCTGGATCGCTATCAGTTCGCATCTTATCGGCAGCGTCTCTCCAAATCCAAAGAGCATATTACACGGGATGTCGCAATCGGCACGTCGTGCATGATATTAAGATGGTATCTGCCCGTTTTGCTCGCAGGCTTTATTATAGAAGAAGAAAAGCGTGCAAATGTCGCAGGTCGGCTGTGCGTTTTGATTTTTCTTGCGCTGGCGGGCGGATTCGCATGGAGGGATTACCTCAATCAGGGCAAACGCCCGTTCGCAATCACCGCGCGCATTCGCAGATTGATGGGCGCGCTGGCCGCATTGCAGATTGCCGTGGCGTTATTGCTGAAACTTCTGTCCATTCCGTGTTATCCCGTGTATGCGGCGAGTGCCTATCTGGTCTGGTTGGCGGGCAAGCTTATGAATCCCGTGGAAACGCACATCAATACGGCGTTTTACGAACAGGCAAGACGCAAAATCCGCTCCAGAAATGATTTGATTGTCATCGGAATCACGGGAAGTTTCGGCAAAACGCAAACAAAATTCATTCTGAAAGAAATGCTGAGTCGGCGCTATCATGTTTTGGCCACGCCGGCGAGCTTTAATACCGCCATGGGAATTTCACGGGTGGTAAACGATTCGCTCAGGCGCAGTCATCAGGTTTTCATTGCGGAAATGGGCGCACAAAAGGTCGGCGACATCGCCAATCTCGTTCGCCTGACCAAGCCGAAATACGGTTTGATTACCGCCCTCGGTCAACAGCATATCGATACATTCGGCTCGTTTGCGAATATTCTCGATACAAAATACGAATTGGTGGAGGGTTTGCCCGAAGACGGCGTTGCCTTCTTTGCGATGGACAACGGCTATTCCGAAAGACTGTTTGCGAAATGTCCCCGTGAAAAATATGCGGCGGCAGTCGGCGGCAGCGAAGAATTGTATATGCGGGCAACGGATTTGAAAATCGATGCGCAGGGAATGCATTTCACGCTTCGCTGTTCAGACGGCGGCTTCGCCAAGTGCAACACCCGATTGCTGGGCAGATACAACGCTCAAAACATCGCTCTTGCGGCGGCGACCGCCCATCGAATGGGGCTTTCTATGGAAGAAATCGCAGAAGGTGCGGCCAATGTTTTGCCGTTTGAACACAAATTGCAGTTAATTCCCGGCAAGCGCACCATCATTGACGATACCTTGAACCTCTATTCCGAGGGAGCGACGGAAGCGTTAAGCGTGTTGTCCGAATTCTCGGGGCGCAGATTGCTGGTAACGAGCGGCATTCCCGAACCGGGGAATCAGCCCGACGAAGCGAATTACGCATTCGGCACACAGATTAAAGGCTGTGCGGACTATGTAATAATGGTCGGCGACAGGCAGAAAATGCGCAGCTTGATGCGCGGATTGATTGACTCGGGTTTCCCGAAGAGCTGTGCACAAATCGTTTCCGATTCCAACGAAGCGAATGAGCTGGTTGATATGTGGTCGGGCGATGGCGATGTTGTTCTGCTCGAAGGTCAGCTGGATGCATAATCACAGAAAGACGGTGAATACAACGTCTGTTTATTTGGGTATCGATTTGGGCACCACGGGACTGAAGGCGCTGCTGGTACAGGAAAACGGCTGCATTTGCGGTTCGGGGTATCGGGAATATCCCATTTCCATTCCTTCCGTCGGTTATGCCGAACAATCTCCGATGGATTGGTGGCGGGCGCTGAAGGAATCTCTCGCAGAAGCGCTGTCCTCCTCCGGCATTCGTCCGCAGGAGATTCGGGGAATCGGTCTGTCGGGTCAGATGCACGGAACGGTGATGCTGGATTCAAAAGACCGATTGCTTTATCCTGCGGTTATCTGGTGCGACCAGCGTTCAATCGAGCAGGTGAATAAGATTCGCCAACGCATCGGCACTCAAAACCTGGGAAAATGGGTGCAGAATCCGATTGGGGTAGGTTTTCAATTCAGCACGCTGTTGTGGATGCGGGAGAATCAGCCGAAAATCTACGAAAAAATACGGCATGTGTTGCTTCCGAAGGATTACATTCGCTTTCTTTTGACGGGCGAATACGGAACAGAACCCACAGACGCCTGCAGTACGCTCGCTTTTAATTGTGCCGAACGGAATTGGAGCACGCCCATGCTTGAAACATTCGGCGTGGATCGTTGTGTTTTTCCGAACGCCGAGCATCTGCCCACGGACATACAGGGCACTTTAACCGCCCGAGCCGCAGAAGAACTCGGGCTCAAAGCGGGGATTCCCGTGGCTTTCGGCGGCGGCGATCAACCCATGCAGGCCATCGGAAACGGCATTCTCAAGCCGGGCGATGTATCCGTTACATTGGGAACGGGCGGTCAGATTTTCGCCCCGGTCAATCAACCGATTTACGATTCACAGTTGCGCACGCACACCTTCTGCCATGCGCCGAACGACGTTTGGTATGTAATGGGTGCGATTTTGAATTGCTGTCTTGCGCAAAACTGGTTTTTCGATAATGTGATCGGAACCCATGATTTTCGGAAGATGCATCGCCTGGCGGAAGAGATTCCCGTGGGAAGTGACGGTCTGTTCTTCCTGCCCTATCTGACGGGAGAACGAACGCCGTATATGAATCCGCAGGCACGAGGCATGTTTTTCGGTCTGACGTTGAAACACAATCAGGCATCGATGACGCGTGCGGTAATCGAGGGCATCAGTTATGCCATCTCAAACGCCATGAACTGCATCGAGCAGCTCGATATACGCATCGATCGTCTGATTCTGTCGGGCGGCGGCGCACGCAGTGCCTTGTGGAAACAGATTCTTGCGGATATGCTGGAGCGGCCGATTTATGCCACAACCATGAAAGAAGAAGCGGGAATCGGCGCCGCAATTTGCGCAATGGTAGGAACGGGGGTTTATGCGAATCTCGAACAGGCGTGTGCGGCCATCGTGCGCTATGAAGACGGATGCGTGGAACCGATTGAGGCGCATTCGCAATTCTATCGTGAACACAAGCGAACGTTCTGCGCACTGTATGAGGCCAATCGCCCGTTCTTTGCCGAATGAATTCAGAGCTCAAAATTCACACTTTTCAGAGAATAAAAAGCAATACGGGAATCGTTCAAAGCCGATTCCCGTATTGCTTTAAGTGTACACCGCCGAATTGTGCGGGGTGCCTTAAGGTAATACCGCACAAATGAGGTGGTACGATGAATAGTGAATTTTGTGGTAGATGGAATTGCAAAAAG
>CAVHAH010000049.1:4329-11294 GCA_963633785.1 bacterium | reverse complement strand
AACGAGTGTGGCTTGGAGGAGAATTCAGAGCTGGAGAGCCTGACGGCAGGAGGCGAAACGATGTCGGAGGACGGAAAAGCCAACGCCTATATCAGCGTTGATGAACTGGTAGAGCGCATCAAAAAATATCATCCTGAGGACGATATGGAGCTCGTCCGCCGCGCGTATGCCTTCGCGGAGAAGGCACACGCGAATCAGGTGCGCAAATCCGGCGATCCCTACTTCTGTCATCCGTGCGCCGTTGCGGTGATTCTCGCCGATTTGATGCTGGATGCCTCCACGATCGCGGCGGGACTTTTGCACGATTGCGTCGAAGATTGCGAGGGCGTGACGAGCGAGCAGATCGGCGAAGAATTCGGTCAGGAAATTGAATTGCTCGTCGACGGCGTGACCAAGTTGAATCAGCTGGATTTCAGCTCGCGCGAGGAAGCCAAGGCGGAAACGCTGCGCAAGATGTTTCTGGCGATGGCGAAGGACATTCGCGTGGTTCTGATCAAGTTGGCCGACCGCCTGCACAATATGCGTACGCTCAAATTCAAGCAACCGGACCGCCAGAAGGCGATTGCGCAGGAAACGCTCGATATCTATGCGCCGCTCGCGCATCGTTTGGGCGTTTATACCATTAAATGGGAACTGGAAGATTTGTCGCTGCGGTATCTCGATCCGGACGCGTTTTATGAACTGGTGCGTCTGGTCGGCATGAAGCGCGCGGAACGCGAACAGCTGATTGCGCAGGTTACCCAGGAATTGAAGACGAAACTGTATGAGGCGGGCATTCACAAATGTGAAATCGATGGTCGCCCCAAGCATTTTTATTCCATTTACAAAAAAATGAAAACGCAGAACAAGACGTTCGATCAGATCAACGATCTGCTCGCCGTTCGCGTTCTGGTGAATACCACCACGGAGTGCTATCACGCGCTGGGCGTGGTGCATACGATCTGGCCGCAGGTGCCCGGACGATTCAAGGATTACATCTCCGTGCCCAAGGCGAATATGTATCAATCGCTGCATACCACGGTGGTCAATCAGGGCCGCCCCTTCGAGGTGCAGATTCGCACCTTTGAAATGCACCGCATTGCGGAATACGGCATTGCGGCGCACTGGCGCTACAAAGAGGGGCGTGCCACGGACGAACTGGACAAGAAGCTCTCGTGGCTGCGGCGCATTCTCGACTGGCAGTCCGAAGCGCACGATCCGGGCGAATTCGGCGAAATGCTGAAATTCGACCTGTTTGCCGACGAGGTGCTGGTATTCACCCCGAAGGGCGACATCATCTCGCTGCCCAAGGGCGCAACGCCGCTGGATTTCGCGTATCGGATTCACTCCGCCGTGGGCAATCGCTGCATCGGTGCGAAAATCAACCACCGAATCGTTCCGCTGTCCACGCCGCTGGAAACGGGCGATTTCGTGGAGGTTATGACGTCCTCTTCCTCGCACGGGCCTTCCCGCGACTGGCTGAATATCGTGAAGAGCAGCGAAGCGAAGGCGAAGATTCGCGCGTGGCTGAAAAAGGAAGAGCGGGAACAGAACATCGTTCACGGGCGGGATATGCTCGAACGGGAAGCGAAGCGTTTGGGCTATACCTTGCCGATGCTGACCAAAAACGAGCTGATTGAGCCGCTGTTCAAGCGGTTGTCCGTTCAGTCGCTGGACGATATTTACGCCATGGTCGGTTTCGGCGGCGCAAGCACGCAGCAGGTGCTGAATCGTTTGGCGGATGAATACAAAAAGCACAACAAGATTGCGGATGCGCCCGTTTTAACGGAAACAAAGCCCGAGGAAACGGCGCAGAAGCCCAAGCCCTCTTCAAGCTCCAACGGCGTGATTGTGAAGGGCGAATCGGGCATGCTGGTGCGCTTTGCCCGCTGCTGCAATCCGCTGCCGGGCGATAAGATTGTCGGCTACATCACCCGCGGCCGAGGCGTTTCGGTGCACCGTGCCGATTGCGTCAGCCTGAAGGATCAAAGCGTTGAAGCCGATCGCCTGATTGAGGTGGAATGGGAGGATCAGCCCAAGGAGACCTCGTATGAAGCGGAAATCCGCGTGATTTCCTACAACCGAACGGGTTTGCTGGCGGAGCTTTCGGTGCTGTTTGCATCGCAGGAAGTGCCCGTGAATGCCATTTCGGCGCACGCTTCGAAGAATCAGACGTATGTATTCAACGTTTCGCTGATTATTCACAGCACCCAGCAATTAAACAAGCTGCTTCGGGATGTGCAGAAGATTTCGGACGTTATCGAGGTCAGCCGAGTGTCCGGTTAAGGGAGAACGATTCAACATGCGTTGTGTGATACAGAAAGTAACCCATGCATCGGTAACGGTCGGGGATGAAAAGGTCAGCGAAATCAAAGACGGATTCATGGTGCTGGTCGGTTCGGAGGAAGGCGACGAGGAAAGCGATGTGCGCTACTGTGCGGATAAAATCGCCGGAATGCGCATTTTCGAGGATTCGGACGATAAAATGAATCTGTCGCTCAAGGATGTGGGCGGCAGTGTTTTGCTGGTTTCGCAATTCACGCTTCTTGCGGATGCACGCCACGGGCGGCGTCCGAATTTCGTGAAGGCGGCGAGACCGGAACAGGCGGAACCGCTGTGCGAGAAATTAAAGGAAATGCTGCTGGCGCAGGGAATTCCCACGGTAACGGGGCGTTTTCGCACCCACATGAAGGTGGATTTGCTCAACGACGGGCCCGTGACCATTTTGCTCGACAGCAGGAAAGGCTTTTGAATATGAATGCGAATGCAATTCACGTCCTGCCCAGCGGGGCGTATCAAACAAACACGTATCTGGTGTGTCCCGAGGGGCGCACGGATGCGTTTTTCATCGATCCCGGCGATGATTTTCAGCGCCTTCACGAAGCGCTGGCGGCATCGGGGCGAACGCTTTCGGCGATACTGCTCACCCACGGTCATTTCGACCATATGCTGGGCGCCGAGCCTTTGCAGCGTGAAACGGGCGCAATGGTATACGTTTCC
This sequence comes from bacterium, assembly GCA_963633785.1. Classification (GTDB taxonomy): domain Bacteria; phylum Bacillota; class Clostridia; order Christensenellales; family Aristaeellaceae; genus Faecivicinus. The sequence goes on along the minus strand of CAVHAH010000049.1, from coordinate 8,315 downwards.
GAAAAGGATGCGGAAATGCTGTTTGACGCCGTGAAGAACGCATTCGACCCCAAGGTGTCCCGATTGCCCCTGCCCACGCTGATGGATTACGATGTGTTCGAGGAACATATCGAGGTTTGCGGCGTGAATCTGAAAGTGATTCCCACGCCCGGGCATACGCGCGGTTCGGTTTGCTTCTATAATGAAGAATCGGCGATTCTGTTTTCGGGCGACACGATGTTTCATGCGGGCTACGGGCGCACGGATTTATACGGCGGCGATATGTTCGCAATGGCGCGATCGCTGAAAACGCTTCTGGCACTGCCCGAAAACGTTCGGGTATTCACCGGGCACGGCGACGCCACCACGATCGGAGATGAACGCAGGAGGTATCGGCATTGAAGATTCATCTGATTACCGCAACGCCTGAATTCGAAAACGATTTATGCGATGTTCTGCGCCTGTTTTACGGCGATTTCGATTTAGCGGAAGACGGGGCCGAAAAAACCTTTCTGCATACCGCAAGCGAGGAAAACGGCTTCTGGCTGGACAGCTGGTCGTGCGAAGGGCAGGAGAAGCGCACCGAAACGCCGATTTGCACGGGGCATCCGATTGAAATCAAGCGGGTGCGCAAGCGCTGTGTGAAAGACGGTCTGTATCGCCTGCTCAAGGAAATGACCGGGCTGAAACTGCCGTGGGGTGCGCTTACGGGCATTCGACCCACTCGCCTTCTGTATGAGGGCATGGATTCGGGGCTGAATCGCGAAGAAGCGAAGCGGCGGCTGACGGAAGTGTTCGACGTTTCCCCCGACCGCGCGGATTTGCTCAGCCGCATTGCGGATATGCAGCAGGGGATTTTGCATCCGCAAAAGGATGAATTCGATTTGTATATCGGCATTCCGTTTTGCGCCACCCGATGCTCGTATTGCTCGTTTGCCTCGGGCGAAATCGGAAACGGGCGGCTTGTGGAGCCGTATGTAAGTGCATTGGAGCACGAGATTGCCGAATGCGGACGGATGATGCAAGAAAAGGGTCTGCGCCTGCGCGCGGGCTATATCGGCGGCGGAACGCCTACCGCCATTCCCGCTTCGGCGCTCGCTCGGGTGCTGGATGCGGCGCAGGCGGCGTTTCCGAATGCAAAGGAATGGACGGTTGAAGCGGGGCGGCCGGACACGATTGACCGTGAAAAGCTCGCCATGCTGCTTTCACGCAAGGTAGACCGCATTTCCGTGAATCCGCAAACCTTCTGCGATGAAACGCTTCGGCGCGTGGGGCGTGCGCACACGGGCGAGGATACCGTTCGGGCGTATCTCCTGGCGCGGGAAATGGGTTTTGACGACATCAACATGGATTTGATTGCCGCTCTGCCCGGCGAAACGCCGCAGATTTTCGAACAGTCGATTGAAAAGGTGATTGCGCTGAATCCCGATTCCGTGACCGTTCACGCGCTGGCAATCAAGCGTTCAAGCCGTTTGCACGAGCAGCTGCACGTTCAAAACGGCGCACACGGTCAGGTTTCGGCGGCGGGTGCGCAGGAGATGATTGATTTCGCGCGCAAAACGCTGACGGAAGCGGGCTGGAATCCGTATTATCTGTATCGGCAGAAATACATGGCGGGCAATCTGGAGAATGTCGGCTATGCGAAAAAGGGCAAGGCGTGCCTGTACAACATCGGCAACATGGAAGAAACGGCGAGCGTGCTGGCGCTGGGGGCGGGCGCCATCAGCAAATGGCTGTTCAATCAGGACGAGCAGGCGGTTTTAAGCGGCTACGATCCCGAACTGCTGCGGTTTTCCAACATTCAGCTGCGCATCGAACGCGCGGCAAACGTGCGCAACATCGAGCAATACATCGAGCGAACGGACGAAATGATTCGGCGCAAGCGTGAAATGATTTTTCCGGAGGATCGGTTATGAAGCGCCTTTTGCGGATTCTGCCGCTGATTCTGCTGGTATTCATGCTTGCCTCCTGCCAAAAACAGGACGCAACGCAGGATTTGCCCAATCCGATTGCCACCATCACCCTGGACGACGGCAGCGAAATGCACTTCGAGCTGTATTATTCCGCCGCTCCGTTCACGGTGGGCAACTTCATCGCCCTGGCCAACGACGGTTTTTACGACGGGCTGAAATTCTTTCGGGTGGTTCCCGGCGTGCTGATTCAAGCGGGCGACCCGAACAACGACGGCACCGGCGGTGCGGGCTACACGATTCGGGGCGAATTTTCATCGAACGGATTCGGCAATGACAACCCTTCGCACCTTCGGGGAACCATCTCCATGGCACGCCTTGAAAGCGATGCGAATTCCGCCAGCTCGCAGTTTTTCATTATGCAGGGCAATTACCCCGAATACGACGGGCAGTATGCTTCGTTCGGGCGGGCGATGGACGAGGAAACGCTGAATGTGATTGACACCATCGCTTCGCAGGCGGTGGATTCAAAGTATTCGCCGATTAAGGCCTACACCATTCGAACCATTCGCGTGAATACACACGACCTGGAATATCCCTATCAAACCATGACCGACTAAGGAGGAAACCGAAATGTCTCATCCGATTGCAACCATCGAAATGGAATCAGGAAAAACAATCAAGGTTGAACTGTATCCCGAATATGCGCCCAACACCGTGGCGAATTTCGTTGACCTGGCAAACAAGGGCTTCTACGACGGATTGATTTTCCATCGCGTTATCAAAGGATTCATGATTCAGGGCGGCGACCCGACCGGCACGGGCATGGGCGGCCCCGGCTATTCCATCAAGGGTGAATTCGCCCGCAACGGCTATCGTGAAAACACGCTTCGCCACACCCGCGGCGTGATTTCCATGGCGAGAAGCGGCATGCCGAATTCCGCAGGCAGCCAGTTTTTCATTATGCACGCAGATGCACCGCATCTTGACGGAAGCTACGCCGCATTCGGCAAGGTGACCGAGGGCATCGAAACCGTGGACGAGATTGCCTCCACCCGAACGGGCATGCAGGATCGCCCCGTGAACGAACAGAAAATGCGCAAAGTGGTTGTTGAAACCTTCGGCGAATCCTATTCTCCGGAAAAATACGGCGCACGTTAAGTTTTCTCGAAACCGCCTCTATATAGGGGCGGTTTTGATTTGCATTCACACACGGTTCATACTTTCGTGGTATGCTGAATGCAGTATGATGCCTATGGAGGAAAATTCGGATGCTCGGAAAATACAGCGTTAAAAAGCCCTATACCGTTATCGTCGGCGTGATATTGATTATCGTGCTGGGCGTGATTTCGTTTACACACATGACCACGGATCTTCTGCCGAACATGAATTTCCCGTATGTCATCGTGTATACCACTTATGTGGGTGCAACGCCCGAACAGGTGGAGGACGAAGTTACCCGCCCGATGGAATCATCGTTTGCGACCTTGACGGACGTTAAAAACATACAGTCGCGAAGCAGCGATAATCTTTCGCTTCTCGTTATCGAATTCAACGATACGGCGGACATGAACACCGCAATGATTGAAATCAATTCCAAGGTGTCCACGCTTTCGGCAAGCTGGAGCGATTCCGTGGGTGCGCCTGCGATTATGAAAATCAATCCGAACATGCTGCCGGTGTCGATTGTGTCCGTTTCGAGAGACGATATGGATATCTACGAGCTGTCGGAGTATGTGGAAGACACGCTGATTCCCGAATACGAGGCCGTCAACGGCGTGGCCTCCGTGACCGCATCGGGCGTGATTACGCAGCAGGTGGACGTGACCATCGACCAGGACCGCATCGACGTGATCAATTCCGCAATTCTGCGCGAGGTGGATTCGGAGCTGGCGGACGTGGAAGATCAGCTCAACGAAGCTCAGGCGCAGATTAACGACGGCAAAAATCAGCTGGCACGCGCGAAAAAGAGTGCGCTGGGGCAGATTTCCGATGCCGAAGCGCAGCTGGATTCAAGCGGCGAACAGCTGACCGCTGCCATTTCACAGCTGGAAGCGCAGAAAAGCGAATTGCAAAGCCAACTGGATCAGGTGAATG
>CAVHAH010000049.1:3778-4319 GCA_963633785.1 bacterium | reverse complement strand
ACAGCTGGAGGCGCTGTCGAGCCTGACGCCCGAACAGAAACAGCTTCTGACTTCGCTGGAGGGGCAGCTCGCCAACCTTCGCACCGAAAGGGATCGCCTGCAGTCGCTTCTGGATGCCGCGGAAAGCGGAAGCGGCAGCGATCAGGTGAATACGCAGATTCAGGAGGCGCAAAGCGAGCGGGCAGGTCTGGTAAAGCAGAAGGAGAATCTCGAAAACTATATCTCCGATTTGAAAAATGCCGATGCCTCCGAAGTGGAAAAGCAAATCGAAACGCTGAAAACGCAGGCAAGCGAAGCGCAAACCGATCTGGAATCGGCGCAGAGCGAATTGAAGAACGCCGAAACCGAGTGCAATCAGGCGCAGGAAAAGGTGGATGCGCTGAACGAACAGCTCAAGCCGTTTGATTCGACCGAGCCCACGCAAGCGCCGAATCCCACGGAATCCGCCGTTCAGCCCACTCCGACGCCCGAATCCACCGAAACCGCCGTGGTGAACCGCATTCGCAATCTGTTTATCGGAAATGCCGAGGAGAAAACCGAA
>CAVHAH010000049.1:0-3768 GCA_963633785.1 bacterium | reverse complement strand
AACCGAAGCGCAGCTGCGCGCGGAGCTGGAATCGGCGCAGAGCGAATTGAATGCCGCCCAAAGCAAGGTTTCGGCGGCAAAAACGAAGGTTTCCGAAAAGCAGGCGGCGCTGGACGACCTGAACAGCCAAATCGAAAGCAAACAGAAAACGCTGGACGATTTGAACGGCGAAGACACCTCCCTGCGCATTCAGGAGGCCGAGCGGCAGATTGCACAGCTCGATACCCGCATTGCCGCCATCGATGCCGAAATCGAAGCGCTGAACAAGCTGGACAGCGGCGACACCACCACCGTTGAAACCCTGCGCGCGTCCATTGCCGAAATCGACAAGACCATCGCCGCCATCGAATCCTCCGATGAATACAAGGCTTTGAAACTGGCGCTGGACGATGACGAGCGCAACGCACAGTATGCGCAGGCGGTTCAGGCGAAAACGCAGCTGGAAGCGGGCATCACCGAACTGGATTCCATGCTCGAAAAGCTCAACAGCGGCATTATTCCCGGCGGAATCATCGAGGGCATCGATTCCGATACTTCCCTGAGCGATGCGAAAGACCAGCTGGCGGCGGCGCGCGAACAGGCGCAAAGCGGTTTCGCCGAGGCGGAATCTCAGCTCGAAGAGGCTTCCGCACAGTTGGCGGAGGCGCGCAGTGAATTCGAAACGCAGCGAGACGAGGCGCTTGAAGCCGCCGGCATCGACGGCGTAATCACGCTTGAAACCGTTTCGAGCATTCTGGTTGCCGAAAACATGTCCATGCCCACGGGCTATGTTTACGATATCAGCGAAAACCAGTACATGGTGCGCGTGGGCGACAAATTCGCAACGCTGGATGAATTGAAAAACGTGAAGCTGTTCTCGCTGGGTCTGGACAGCGTGGATGATGTGCGCCTGTGCGATGTCGCGCGCGTGGAAATCACCGACAACGCCGCAGACACCTTCACCAAAGTGAACGGCGAAAACGGCATTCTGCTCTCCATTGAAAAGCAGTCCACATTCTCGACCACCGATGTTGCGAACCGCGTGGGCGAAAAGAACGAATCGCTGATGGCGCAGGAAGACGGCCTTGAAATCATCGACCTGTTCAATCAGGGCGATTACATCGACATTATCGTGGATTCCGTATTGAGCAATCTGCTCAGCGGCGGTGCGCTCGCCATTCTGATTCTGCTGATTTTCCTGATGGACTTCCGCCCCACAATCATCATCGCCTGCTCGATTCCGTTGAGCGTGGTTGCGGCGTTCGTTTGCATGTATTTCTCGGGAATCACGCTGAATGTGCTGTCGCTGTCGGGTTTGGCGCTGGGCGTCGGCATGCTGGTGGACAACTCGATTGTGGCGATTGAAAACATCTACCGATTGCGAAACGAAGAGCATCTGCCGATACTGACCGCCTGCGTGCAGGGCGTTCGCCGAATTTCGGGAGCGCTGTTCTCGTCCACGTTAACAACGGTTTGCGTGTTCCTGCCGGTGGTATTCGTAACGGGCATGGCGCACGACCTGTTCTCGGACATCGGTCTTACGATTACCTATTCGCTGATGGCGAGTCTGATTGTGGCCATGACGCTGGTTCCGTCCATGGCGGCGGCGCTTCTGAAGAAGCCGAAGAAGGAACGCAGACAGCCGATATTCTCCGCCATTCAGCGCGGATACACCAAATTGCTCGGCGGTGCGCTTCGCTACAAGGTGATTGTGCTTCTGCTGGCGGTGGCGCTGCTGGTGATTGCGGTGATGCAGGTTCCGAACATGGGCATTTCGTTTATGCCGCAGGTGAATTCCACGCAGATGACCGCAACGCTCACGCTCGACGACGAACAGGACGAAGCGCCCCAGCGCGAACAGGCGATTGAATTGATGAATCGCATCTGCGATATTCAGGGCGTGGACACCGTTGGTCTGAATGCCGGCGGAACGATGAGCGCGCTCGCGTCTTCCTCGGGCAGTTCGCTTTCCTACTATATTATCGTGGATTCCGAAGCGGGACGCAGCAACGAATCCATTGCCGCGGATATTCGCTCGATAGCGGACGAGATGGCGCTCAACCTCTCCGTTCAGACCAGCACAATGGATGTTTCCATGCTGACCGGAACGGGCATCTCGGTGAATGTGATGGGCGACGACATGGACACCCTGCGCTCGATTGCCGCAGATGTGGCGGAAATCGCGAAGGGCGTTGACGGTGCGGTGAATATCAGCGACGGTCTGGAAGCATCCGTTCCCGAAATCCGCATCACGGTGGACAAGGAAAAGGCCATCGACAAGGGTCTGACCGTGGCGCAGGTGCTGCAATTCACCGCCACAAAGCTCGCCGGCAAAACGGAAATCACGCAGGCGGAGCTGGACGGCAAGGAAATGTCGATTTACGTGCTCGACGGCAGAAATTCAGACATCACGCCCGACACGATCGAAGACCTCACGATTGAATCGACCATGGGCGACAAGAGCGAAATGGTGCGCATCGGCGACATCGCAACGGTGGAAGAAACCGACAGCTTCACGAGCATTTCCCGTGAAAATCAGCAGCGAGTGGTCACGGTGAGCTTCGAGGTTGCGGACGGCTATTCTTCGAACCACGTCAGCGATGCGCTTGAAGCGAAGCTGGCCGATTACACCGTGCCCGACGGTTATTCCGTTGAATTGGCGGGCGAAAACGAAACGGTTATGGGCATCATGGACGATATGGTGTTCGTGCTGCTGATCGGCATTGCGCTGATTTTCCTGATTATGGTGGCGCAGTTCCAGTCGTTCAAGTCTCCGATTATCGTTATGTTCACGCTTCCGCTGGCATTCACGGGCGGTCTGGCGGCGCTGCTGATTACGGGCATGGATTTGTCCATTGTGGCGATGGTCGGCTTCCTGGTGCTGTCGGGCGTTATCGTGAACAACGGCATCGTGTTCGTTGACAGCGTGAACCAGATGCGCATCGACGGCATGTCGAAGCACGATGCGCTGATTGAAACCGGCAGAATCCGCCTGCGCCCGATTCTGATGACGGCGCTGACCACCATTCTGGGCATGTCCACCATGGCGCTGGGCACGGGCATGGGCGCGGAAATGATGCAGCCGATGGCGGTGGTTGTGATTGGCGGTCTGACCTACGCAACGCTGATGACGCTGTTCATCGTTCCGATTCTCTACGATATCGTGAACGGCGAAAAGATGAAGGCCCGAGAAATCGAGATGATTAAAGAAGCCGCCGGTCTGAACAGCGCCGACGAAACCCCCGAAGGCAAAGCCCCGAGCGCCGAAGATTCATCCGAACAGGAAAAAGCAAAGGACGATGCCGAATCCGCAGCAGCCGCAGATAATCCGACCAAGCCTTCCGAAACGACAGCGGACGCAATTCCGCCGACCAAGTCTTCCGAAACGACTGCGGACACGGTTCAGCCGAACAAGACTTCCGAAACGGCGGCAGACACGGTTCAGCCGAACAACGCTTCCAAAACGGCGACAGCCGCAATTCAACCGAATGCGGAGAACGATTCCGCTATGCCGCAATCGAACAGCAGTCCCAAACCGACTGCGAATGCGGCACAGGCGAACGCCATCCCCAATTCAAACGTGAATGCGGCACAGGCGAATGTCAATCCTAATTCAAACGTGAATGCGCAGGCGAATTTCGCACCGAATATGAACGCCTACGCCCCGATGGGATGGTACGGTTACGCACAGCCGCCGATGTATCCGAATTACGGTTATGCACCGCAGTACGGCAATCAAGCGAACGCTCAATACGGTATGCCGCAGAACGGCAATCCTGCGAACGCTCC
>CAVHAH010000048.1:8728-11337 GCA_963633785.1 bacterium | reverse complement strand
CGCACAAATGAGGTGGTACGATGAATAGTGAATTTTGCGGTAGATGGAATTGCAAGAATCGAAGGTTTAAGGCTGAAAACCCTTAGGTTTTCAGGTTTGCCCATAGGCAAACTGCCACAGCTCAATCAAAGATTGAGATGCGGCACCGTGGAGGTAAATCGAGATTTTTGCAGCTTCCAGATACCGCAAAAGGCGCATTCAGCGTCGCCGCCGAATTGTGCGGGGTTGCCTTTATTTTTTTGCCGTATCGATTTTTCCCCGATACACCACGAAACGCTGATACGGGTATTCCGTGGCGAGATTCAGAAGCATATTCAGAATCAGAACGATGTATTCATTCCAGCCGAGGTTGGCCAGGGCGTTTCCGCCCCATGTGGTCAGCGGCGTGAATATCAGATAATACACGAACACCAGCGCCATCGCACGGGAGACCTTCGCCGAACTGCGAAACGTGAATTTTCGGTTGAATGTGAAATTCCACAGAACGCTCAGAACCAGCGCAATCAGATAGGCGCCCCAATATTGCATTTTCAGCCATTCGTTGAGAATCGTGAACGAAACAATCTGAATCAATCCCGCCGAAGCGGAAAGCAGCGCAAATTTCAGCGGCCGCCACCACGATTTTTTCTCAGTCATTTTCCTGCCCCTTTTCAGCTTCCGTTTGCTCTGTTTTCATTTTCAGCATCGCCATTTCCGCAGACAGCCTATCCAAACGGCGAATGTGCTGCGCATCCAGGCGATCATCGAACAGGCACGCCGTTTTATAATCGCAATAGGTGCACGGATTCAGGGATTCGATTCTTGCGGGCGAAGCGGCGCAAACGCCGTTTCGAATGCCGCGAATGTCCTCATCGGCACGGCGAACGGCGCATTCCATCATCGCCCGATAATCCGATTGATTCGCCGCAAATGCGTTTGAATAGAGCTTTCCTTCGCTCGTCAGGCGCACCTTTACCACGGTATCCAACTGCGGCGAAAACGCCTTCAGAACCTCTTCGTCCGACGGGAGCAATCCCTGCATGCGCATTTGCTTTTTGCGGGTTGCCTCGATTTCCGTTGAATCGGTGGATTGGGTGGTCAGAATGCCCTCGTCGAGCGGGAAATAGAACACGCCTGCGCTGAGCGCATCGCCCCGTGAAAGCGCCGCCGAAAGATAAATCGGCAGTTGAAGCGACAGCCCGTGGTAAACCTGCGACAGGCTGAATTCTTTTCCGCCGCGCTTGAAATCGATGATGCGCAGATATTTTTTCTGCTCGTTCCAAATGTCGATTCTGTCGATTCGCCCTTCCAGAACGCAGCCTTCGCTCAGGCGAATGGCCTTTGCGCCGTCCTCGGGGCCGAAGCTCTGTTCGAGCGCATGGGCATGGAATCGGCTTGAATGCATATGCTCCGCCAGCGCAACCGCCACGCACCGCATGGTGGCTTTCAGGCGGCGCTGTTCCGCCAGCGCAACCGCACTGTCGCCCAAAGGACCGCTGTTTCGCATGGCTTCCAGAAGCGTGTCCGAAACGGCATCCATGCGCATTTGCGCCGCTTCGGCATCCAGCGAATTCAAATCCTTCATCGAGCGCAGCAGGAATTCATGCACCGCTTCGTGGAAGAAGCTGCCCTCGTCCGCCGCACAGAGTTCATACGGCTGCACCTTTTCGGGCTTGATTCCGTATTGAATATAATAGGAAAACGGGCACGACGCAAAGCGTTCCAGCCGAGTGATGCTCTGGGTGTGAATCACGCCGTACAATTCCCGAGCCACCGCAGGCGAAAGCGCATCCGCCGCCGCATTGCGATTCAGCGCGGCAGACAGCCTTCGAATGCCGATTTTCGCATCTTCGCTTCCGCTCTTTTGAAGCCCCGCCAGCGCCGCACGGTCGATGGCCGTCATCGGTTTGCCTTCGCCTTCGTCCGAAAGCGCCGTGGCCGCCAGCGAAACGGCCGCTTTCGGCGCACCGTGCAGCATTCTCTCGATGGATTCATCGCCCGATACGCCGCCGCGAATCACAACATTCGGATACAGCGCGCGAATCAGATCAAACACCGCACTCGGCTGCTGCCCCGCACCGTCCAAACCGCTGAGCGGACAGGAAACGGAGACATAATCCGTGACCATGCCGAATGCGGCTTTCAGATAATAGCGGCGCATGCGCGTGAGGTCGGCATCATCCGGTCCCAAATAGACATGGGCGAAATTCGCCAGCGTTTTCTTTTGAGAAGGCGTGAGCAGGCCGTTTTCGCCGCCGGATGCGCGGTCGTTCATGCCAACGAGAATCATCGCCTTCGTTTCGCCTGCGCACGACTGTTCGATGCTCTGTGCGTGCACCGCATCGGCGGATTGCGGCAGCGGCTTGATTACCGCCGCACTCAGCGATTCGTTCAGCGTGTCCCGAATTTCACGCAGTGAGAGTTTTTTATCGCCCATCAAGGCGTGCATCTGATCCAGCGCACCCATGATTCGATTCCAGACCTGCGCTTCCTCGCCCGCCGTTTCACGCATTCCGTTTTCGCAAAGCGCCTGAATCTTGGCTTCGCTCTTGGCGTAGGCCTGACTGTCTTCCAGAAAACGCACCAGCGCAAGAAGCTGATCGTTCAGCCCCTTCGCCACGCGCATATTC
>CAVHAH010000048.1:0-8636 GCA_963633785.1 bacterium | reverse complement strand
CACGCGCAGGGGTTCCATTTGCGCAATTTCCGCTTCCTGACCCCGTGTGAGCGTTCGGGTGAATCGCGTTCCCCGAATGCCGTAGCGAATCGCATAGTTGGTGAATCGCTCCGATTCACATTCATCCAGCGCCGACAGCCCCGTGTTCATCAGGGCGAACATATCCTCCGGCGGATAGTTTTTCTCAATCACCGTGAGGGCGGTAATCAGATATTCCGCCGCATCATGCCGAGCCGCCGTTCGACTGCTCGACAGGAAAATCGGCACGCCGTATTCGGCAAATGCGCTTTTCAGAAGCGGCGCATAGCCCGCCGGATCGCGCATGAATACGCTCACATCCCGCCAGCGCCAGCCGTATTTCGCCACCAGCCTTCTCGCCAGTGCCGCCGCGAATCGGCATTCCTCCTGCGGATTGCGCAGAAGGGTGAGCTGAACGGAGGCGGTATTCTCATTCATCCGTTCGGCGGGAAACGCAAACAGGCCGTGTTCCAAATGCCGAAGCGCAGGCTTTCGCTTCGTTCCCCGCACCGGCATCTGAGTGCCTTCCCGAACGAGTATTTCGTCGGCTTCCTCCGCTTCGCAGATTTCAATGCGCTGTGCCTGACAGCCGTAGCTCGCCGCCGCACCGAAAAGCTGATCCATCTCGTTTTTCAGCGGCTGAAATGCGCCGTAGTCCGCCGCTTCGGTATCGTTTTCAAGCGGCAGAAACACGCTCGTTGCCTTGCTTTTCAGCGCCACCGCCGCAATCAGACCGTGCATCGTGGGCGGCATCATATCGAATCCGTAGAACCAAACATTGCATTCGCCGAGAAATTCCGCTTCGCCCGCGCGCGCGGTGGCCGAAAGGAATTCGCTTTCGCCGTCGAGGTATTTTCCCTCAATCAGCGATTCGTATGCTTCCAGAATATAGGACAGGTCGTTGAGCTTCATGCGCGCCGAGCCGTGCATTTTCTCTGCGCATTCACGCAGGGTTTCGGGCTGAATCCTCGCCTGACGGAAGTGCTCCAGCTGTTTCGCCGCGCGTTCGGGGAAACCTCTGCGAAGCTCTGCGCCCCGATAAATGCCGAGATTCTCTTCCGCCAAACGCACCGCCGAGCGCACCAGCATCACGCGTCCCCGATCGTCGATTCTGGCGCCGTCGGGCTGTCCCGCCGCATCGAAAATGCGCGCACAAAGGCGATCCGCAGTCAATACCTGAATGCGGAAGGAGCCTTTCAGACCCAATTCGCCCAAAAGGAGCTGCTCCGTTGCCAATGTGAGCTGACCCGGAACCACAATCAGCTCCGTTTCACCGTTCGATTGCCGCACGCATTCCGTTAATGCCCGTGCGAGCAGGCGGTTTCTTCCCGTATAGATATTCAGCATTGTCTCTTAAAAAACGGCCTTTGCGCCGATGGTCATCAAAAGCGTAATCAAACACGCCGTGGCATTGCCCAGCACAATCGCTATTGCGGATTTGCCGCGCGGCATTTCAAACAGCGTGGCAATCGCACTGCCCGTCCATGCGCCCGTTCCCGGCAGCGGCACCGCCACAAACACATACAGAGCAATCAGCTCCAGCGTGTCCGAGCTTACATGTTTGCCGATTCTGCTCATCAGACCTTTTTGATTGTCCGAATGCATCTTTTCACGCTTTCGGGCACTGCGCCGTTCCAGCCACTGTGCGAATTTGCGCACGGGCTTAATCGGAAGCGTATAAAACCAGTCGAGCACGGGGCGCAGCAGCAGCAATATAAACGGAACGGGAATCGACGAACAGACGAACGCCAGAAGATACGCGAAGCCCGTCGGCAGACCCATCGCCACGCCCGTGACCAGCGCATAACGCCCTTCATAGGTGGGCACCATGCTCAGCAAGGCCGTGGTAATCACCTTTCCGATATGTTCCTGCCAGACAAACGCCGCATTCGCCGCTTCAAGCAGCGCAGAATAATTCATCATGCGTATACCTCCGAAAAGAATCACCCCTATGATACCATTTTGCCGCCACGCTGTCAAATCGGAATCCCATAAGATTGCGCCGTGGGCGAAAATATGCTACAATGGCTTCGAGGTGATTGCAATGCCGATGCAGATTGTTCGACAGAATATAACGAAAATGAATGTGGATGCGATTGTGAATGCCGCAAACGCTTCTCTGCTGGGCGGCGGCGGTGTCGACGGCGCAATTCACGCCGCCGCAGGGCGCGGTCTTTTAGAGGAATGCCGCACGCTGCACGGATGCAAAACGGGCGAAGCGAAAATCACGGGCGGGTATCGCCTGCCGTGCAAATACGTTATTCACACCGTGGGGCCCGTTTGGCACGGCGGCAATCACGGCGAAAAGGCGCTGCTTGAAAGCTGTTATCGGAAATCTTTGGAGCTGGCGAAGGCGCACGATTGTGAATCCGTGGCGTTTCCGCTGATTTCATCGGGCATTTACGGATACCCGAAGGCGCAGGCGTTGGATGTGGCGGTGGATACCGTTCGGGCGTTTCTGATGGAAAACGACATGACGGTTTACATCGTGATTTTCGACAAATCCGCTTACGAAATCGGCGAACGGCGATTCACGGATATCGCCTCCTATATCGATGATTTCTACACCGAGGAGCAGGAAAAACGCTTCGCAAGAAGAATCGGGCAGATGCCGCTGCGAAGCGAGCGTGCATGCGTTTTCGGCGGAAATCTGAACGATGCGCTTTCTCAAATCGACGAGAGTTTTTCGGAAATGCTGATGCGCAAAATCGATGAACGCGGCATGAGCGATGCGCAGTGCTACCGCAAGGCGAACATCGACCGCAAGCTGTTTTCGAAGATTCGCTCGGATCGGCTCTATCATCCATCGAAAACCACCGTGATTGCGTTTGCGCTCGCTTTGGAGCTTCCGCTTGACGAAATGAAGGAAATGCTGATGAAGGCGGGCTTTGCGCTTTCGCACTCCTCCAAATTCGACATTATCGTGGAATACTTCGTGGCCAACGGCAATTACAGCGTGTTTGAAATCAACGAGGCGCTGTTCGCATTCGACCAGGTTTTAATCGGGGCGTAATTGTCGCTTTCAAGGCGACCAAAACCTCCCTGCGTTCTGATAGAATTCAATCATCGAATGCAGGGAGGTTTTCTTATGAACAACAATCTTACGGAACTGGTTTTCATTCTCGATTGCTCCGGCTCTATGCACGGTCTGGAAGGCGACACCATCGGCGGATTCAATTCCATGCTGGAAAAACAGCGCAGGGAGGAAGGCTCGGCGTATATCTCCACCGTTCTGTTCAACAGCGAATGCAAGGTGATTCACGACCGCGCAAACATCAAAACCGTTCGCGAAATGACCGAGCGTGATTATTGCACGGGCGGTTCGACCGCACTGCTGGATGCGCTGGGCGGGGCGATTCACCACATCGGCAACGTTCACAAATACGCCCGTTCGGAGGATGTTCCGGCGCACACGCTGTTTGTGATTATCACCGACGGCATGGAAAACGCCAGCCGCCGCTATACCGCAAGCGAGGTTAAGCAGATGATTGAGCGGGAAAAAACGCAACGGGGCTGGGAATTCATGTTTCTGGGTGCCAATATCGATGCCGTTGAAACCGCACATTTATACGGTTTCAGCCCCGATCAGGCGGTGGACTATTGCTCCGACAGCGAAGGCACCGCAAGAAACTACGAAGCCATCGGCAAGGCCGTGAGCGCATTGCGCAAGACCGGTTATCAGGGTTCGGATTGGAAAACGGAAATCGAACGGGGATACCGGCGCAAGAAAGGGAGATAAAGAAAGCGCGTGCGATTCGCAATTACGAACCGCACGCTTTTATCGGTTTATTCCTGTTCCAGCGCCCATTCACGGCTGCGCTCGATTGCACGCTGCCACTGACGCAGATAGTGTTCACGGGTAACATCGTCCATATTCGGAACGAATTCACGATCCGGCTTCTGAAGCGCACGCAGGTCGGAATCGTTCCAAAGGCCCACGGCACGTCCCGCAAGCATCGCCGCACCCATTGCGGTAGTTTCGATTACCTTCGGGCGCTGAACACGCACGCCCAGAATGTCCGCCTGGAACTGCATCAGGAAGTTGTTTGCGCTTGCGCCGCCATCCACCAGCAGTACCGTGGACTTCATGCTTGAATCCGCCGCCATGGCGTGAATCACGTCTGCGGACTGATACGCAATCGATTCCAGCGCCGCACGAACGATGTGCGCACGGCCCGTTCCTCTGGTCAGACCCACAATCGTGCCGCGGCTGTACATATCCCAGTGCGGTGCGCCCAGACCCGTGAATGCGGGAACGAAATAGACGTTTCCGTTGTCGGGAATTTCCTGAGCAATCGCTTCGGTTTCGGAGGACTTCTGCACCAGCTTCATTTCATCACGCAGCCACTGCACCACTGCGCCGCCGACGAACACGCTGCCTTCCAGCGCATAGCGGGGCTGACCGTCGATGCGCCAGCCGATGGTGGTAATCAGATTGTTCTGCGAGCGCACGGGATTCTTGCCGGTATTCATCAGAACAAAACAGCCCGTTCCGTAGGTATTCTTGCACATACC
This sequence comes from bacterium, assembly GCA_963633785.1. GTDB lineage: Bacteria > Bacillota > Clostridia > Christensenellales > Aristaeellaceae > Faecivicinus. The sequence goes on along the minus strand of CAVHAH010000048.1, from coordinate 4,103 downwards.
CGGAGCGAAACAGCCCTGACCGAACAGCGCCGCATGCTGGTCGCCCGCCAGCGCCGCAATCGGGATTTCACGGCCGAGAATGCTCTTGTCCAGATAGCCGACCACCTGAGAAGAATCCACCACTTCCGGCAGAAGCTGTGCGGGAATGTTCATGGCCTGCAGCAGTTTGTCGTCCCAGCACTGATCGTAAATGTTGAACAGCATGGTGCGGGCGGCGTTCGTTGCGTCCGTAACGTGCACATGATCCTTGGTGAGATTCCATGCCAGGAAGCTGTCGATCGTGCCGAAGCAGAGTTCGCCGTTCATCGCGCGTTCACGGGAACCGGGAATGGAATCCAGCATCCATTGCAGCTTCGTGCCCGCAAAATACGCATCGGGAATCAGGCCGGTCTTGTCACGGAGCATATTGCCCAGACCGTCTTTCTTCAGGCGTTCCACCAGCGGTGCGGTGCGGCGGCACTGCCATACGATTGCGTTGCAAAGGGGTTTGCCCGTTGCGCGCTCCCAAAGCAGCGTGGTTTCACGCTGATTCGTGATGCCGATGGCGGCGATGTCTTTCACATCAATGCCCGATTTTTCCACCGCCAGCTTCAGCGAATTGATTTGGCTGTCCAGAATGTCCTGCGGGCGATGCTCCACCCAGCCCGGCTTGGGGTAAATCTGCGGAAATTCAATGCCGTGCTGCGCAATCAGATTTGCATGTTCGTCAAAGACCACCGCGCGGGAGCTGGTGGTTCCCTGATCCAAAGCGATAATATACTTCATATTCGTCCTCCTTATTAAAAAGAGGACTGCCTGAAATTCGGCAAGCCCTCTTTACATGAAACGGTAATCAGCCGACGCTGGTTGTGGGCACTTCGGTCGGTTCGGGAGTCGGCGTGGGGGCTGTGGTCGGTTCTGCCGTGGTCAGCACAACGGGGGCCTCCGTGGGAGAAACCGTGACAACCGCATCCGCCGCGGGATCCGTTGCGGTCATCGTGGATGCGCTGCTGTTCGAATCCTTCAGGTCGTGAACGGGGAACAGCGTGTCGAATACCGCCGGCGCCTTATCGTAATACTTCTCGAAGGTATTGTCCAGCGACACCACGTTGAAGAAATCCAGCGCATTCAGCGCAAACACAATCAGAATCAGAATCAGAATGAATGCGAGCAGACCCTTGAAGAAGCCGGTAACGGCATGACCGAAGGAGCCTTCGTTGTCTTCGTAGTCGTCCTCTTCGTCGTCGTAGTCGTAATCGTCGTCATCATCATCATCATCTTCGTCTTCATCGTCGTCATCGTAATCATCACGGCGGGAACGGCGGGACTTTCTGCGCTTCGGCTTTTCTTCTTCCTCCTCGTCGTCGTCATCGTCGTAATCATCATCGTCATCATCGTCGTCGTCATCGTCCTCGTCTTCCTCGTCATAGCGGGGCTTTCTCGAGAACAGACCGCGGCGCTTCGGCTTTTCTTCTTCCTCTTCGTCCTCGTCTTCATCCTCATCGGTGTCGAACAGATCTTCGATTTCATCGGGCTCGGAGGTTTCAACGGGCTTTTCCGCATTTTTCTTGAACAGCGGCTTGAATTCACGGGTGGGCTCGTCTACCGTGGCGAACAGCTCTTCCGTTTTTTCCTCGGGAATCTCAACCGCTTCAACGGGCTTTTCTTCGGGAATTTCAACCGCAATCGGCGTTTCCTCGACCACCGCAGCGGGCGTTTCTTCCGCAATCGGGGCCACGGGTTCTGCGGGCGCCTGTGCCGCCTGCTTCGCCGCTTCTTCCGCCGCACGCTTCTGCGCCAGCTCACGGCGTGCACGGCGAGACATTCCGTTGGATTCAAGACCCGAAGCCATCTGCTCGGTCATTTCGATATTGAGCTTGTTCATCTCGTCCATATCATTTCCTCCTTCGTCTTCGGGCAACTCAAACGGTAAATCCTCGGGAATATCGTTGTAAGCGGGTTCTTCGGGCGCATACGCCTGTTCGGGGCGGTTTTCACCGTCGTCCTCCCATTCGTCTTCATCGGGCGCCCATTCGTCTTCGCCGCTCTGCTCGTCCTGCGGCTTCAAATCGGATTCGTCCAGCTCGTCCAGGCGAACAAAGAACAGCTTTCTGAACCGCGTGAGTGCGCTTTCTTTGGCGATTTCCTCTTCGTCTTCTTCGTATTCATCGTATTCGCCCGAATCTTCCTGCGCATCCTCGTCATACGGATTCACAACGCTTTCAAACGAATAGCTGTCCTTGCGGTAAGGCGTCTGTCCCTCTTCTTCGGGAACATCCTCGGCATCGAAAGGCAAATCCTGCGCCGCTTCCTCGGGAACAGCCTCGGCGATTTCCGCATTCTCCGACACCGTATCCGCCGTTTCATCGGCAGCGGGCGTTTCTTCGACCGCTTCGGGAGCTTCCTCGGTGAACTCCTCCGCCTGATAATCCTCCTCGGCGAAATCGGAATCATCGTATTCGGGAACGTCGTTCTTTTTCTTGTGCTTCAGGAAGGAAAGCAGACCCTTCTTCTTTTCGGGGAGCTCTTCCTCGTCGTCGAATTCTTCAACGTCCTCATCGAAGTCTTCATCGTCGTCGAATTCTTCTTCATCCGAATCGTGCTTGCGGTGAAATACCTTGCCCACGAAATTCTTGAATGCAGGAGCGATTGAACCGAATGCATTCGGCGTGGCCTCGTCCTCGTCCTCGTCCTCATCTTCATCCGAAGGTTTTTCATCCTCTTCGGGGACTTCCTCCGAATCGGCAGCGGGCGTTTCCTGCGCGGCCTCTTCGACATCTTCGATATCCTCGATATCCTGCGCTTCTTCAATCGCAACTTCCGCAACTTCCTGCGCAGGTTCTTCCTCCCGCTCAACGGGTGCGGGCTCTTCCCGAACCGCCTGCAACGGTTCGTTATTCAAAACAGGCTCTTCCGCCTGCGGCACAATCGGTGTCGGTTCGGGCGTCTCAGGTGCCGCCGGTTTGGGCTGCACTGCGGGACGGCGGGGCGACAGCCGTTCCTGACGCTGTCGGTAGGCCTCATGTCTGCGGCGAAGCTCGTCCAGATCCATCGGGCCGTGTTGATTATCCATAAGCGAAACCGCCTCTCGAATCACTGTATTGTAAGCAAAGTGCGTTTCCGAAGGAAGCGCAAAGCGCCTCGAAACCTCAGAAACCGCCCTGGGATAAAACTGCAAATATACGCAGCATCCTATCGCGAAAAGATGCCGAAATTGCAGTTTGGGGGGATTTTAGAAACACACCCTAACTATACTCTTTTATTATAACTTGATTGGCAAAAAGTTGCAAGACATATCACCGATTCGCCTAAAAATCTTTACAGCGCCGTCAATTGCCAATCGAAACAGGGGCGCATTCGCCCCCCGCAAAAACTTTATCGGCGCGTCAATCGGGGACACGGCACATTGCGACTGCGTTGATTTTCTCGAATCCTTCGGCTTTATAATAGGAAACCGCATCCGTATCGGCCAGCAACTCTATGCGAAGATAATTGCGATAATCGTCGAGCATTTTTTTCAGCAACACCTTGCCGATTCCGCGGCGGCGATAATCCGAATGCACCAGCAAATAGTGAATATACGCCGTGATTCCGCCGTCGTCCAGCGAACAAATCAGGCCGACGAGCTTTTCTCCATCCCATGCGGTATAGATGCGCGAATAATTCGGCAGTGCGGCAACCAGCTTTTCGGGATATCGGCTGACCTGCCAATCCACCGTTTCAAACAGCGCCCGAAGCTGATGAATCGGGATTTCTCTCGTATTTCTGTATTGAATTTCCACAATGATGCCCTCCGTATATAAAGGAAAAAGCGGACGTCATCATAACGTCCGCTTGTTTGAATCCGGCGACGACCTACTCTCCCGGGCCGTTTCCAGCCAAGTACCATCAGCGTGCTGAGGCTTAACTTCTGTGTTCGGTATGGGAACAGGTGGATCCCTCAGGCTATAATCACCGGAAATTGTTTACTGCAATCAATTCGCTTCGCATCGGCTGACTTTCATCCGCCGTTCATTAACCGCTAACCGCTAATCACTAACCGCTAACAGCTAATCACTAACAGCTAACTGCTAACAGCTCATCGCTCATTGATTTCAGCACCTTGAAAACCGCACAGGGAGTTG
>CAVHAH010000047.1:0-12137 GCA_963633785.1 bacterium | reverse complement strand
CCTCCGTTCCGGCGCACGTCGAAATGATGGGCTTCCTGGGCGCAGGCAACAACCCGATGGTCGGCATGACCGTTGCAGTTGCGGTTGCTGTTGAAGAAGCACAGAAGGCATAAATCCCTTGTAATCTAAAGAGGCTTTCATTTTGAGAGCCTCTTTTCCGTATAAAGGAGGGCGCTTCCATGATTGGAGCCATTATCGGCGATATTATCGGATCGAAGTATGAATTCAATAATATTAGAACCAAGGATTTTCCGCTTCTTTCAAACGGTTGTGATTATACCGACGATTCGCTGATGACGATTGCCATCGGCGAAGCACTGCTGAAGTGGAAAGACGGAAACGCCGATCTCGAAGAGGCATCCGTTTGTGCAATGCAGCGCATCGGACGCAAATATCCCTACCCGAAGGGCGCTTATGGCGGCCGATTTGCCGGTTGGCTGCGCAGCGATCATCCTATGCCGTACAACAGCCTCGGAAACGGCTCGGCGATGCGCGTTTCTCCCTGCGGTGAGATTGCAGCCAACGTGGAAGAGGCGCGAATGCTGGCGGAAAAAACGGCCACGGTAACGCATAATCATCCGGATGGCATTGCGGGAGCTCAGGCGGTTGCGGAAGCTGTTTTTCTGGCACGACAAGGGGCGGAAATGTCTCAGATTCGTTCGGCAATGGAATGCTATTATCCGCTGAAACAGACGCTCAAAGAAATTTACGATGTTTACGAATATACGGAAACCTGCTCCGGAACGGTACCGCAGGCAATCACGGCGTTTCTTGAATCGGTGAGCTTTGAAGATTCTGTGCGCAATGCGGTTTCGCTGGGCGGGGATTGCGATACCTTAACCGACATCAACGCAGCCATCGCATGGGCGTATTATGCACATCGAGGAATGGATGAATGCATGCAGACGTTGAAGGAAAAGGCTTTGGAAATGCTGCCGGAGGATTTGAGAGAAACCGTAGTTGAATGGGAAAACCGCTTCGGAAAGTGAATGCTTGACAAAAACGGATTGAACGGCTATACTCGAATGCGTGTCGATTGAATGAGCAAACGACAGGAAGTACGTTGGACGAGCAGGACGGTTGAAGAATAATGCATTTCGGAAATATCACATTCCCTATCGGAGCGGGACTGGCTCCCATGGCGGGCGTTACGGATGCGGCGATGCGCTTGCTGTGCCATGAATCGGGCGCGGCTTGGGCAGTGAGTGAGATGCTCTCTGCGAAAGGCTGGGTATATTCCGGCGGCAGAAATCAGGCGACGCGCGAGCTCTTGACGCGCTTGCCCGGAGAAGGTATTGGCGGTTTGCAGCTTTTCGGACGCGAACCGGAAATTCTCGCACAGGCGGCTTCGGAATTAAGCACAATCGGGTTTGAATTCATCGATTTGAATTTCGGCTGCCCTGCCCCGAAAATCACAGGAAACGGCGAAGGCAGCGCTTTGATGCGTGAACCTGAATTGATTGGGGAAATCGTGAAAGCCGTATGCCGTGCAACATCGCTTCCCGTTACCGTAAAAATTCGGGCAGGATGGGATGCGGACAGTATCAACGCCGTGGAAGTTGCCCGTATATGCGAGGATTGCGGAGCGAAGGCGGTTGCCGTGCACGCACGCACACGAATGCAGCAATATTCGGGAAGTGCAGATTGGGCGATTATCGCAGCTGTAAAGAAAAACGTTTCTATTCCCGTTTTGGGAAACGGTGATATTCGCAGCGGCATGGATGCCATGAAAATGCTGGAGAAAACCGGTTGCGACGGCGTTATTGTCGGTCGTGCGGCGCAAGGAAATCCGTGGATATTTTCACAGATTCGCAGTGCAATGCTCGGTCAACCGATTCAAATGCCGAGTGCAGAAGAACGTGTGCAGATGGCTCTTCGACATTTCGACCTTGAAACGCAGCTGCACGGCGAGAAAAAGGGATTGCTTGAAATGCGCAAACACATCGCATGGTATGTTTCGGGGATTCCCGGAGCCGCAAAATTTCGCGATTCCATCAACCTGCTCACCGAAGCCGAAGCCGTAAAAGATGCGCTTCGCGAATTCGCGTTGAAAGCCGAAGAATAGTAAATCTCCGCTCTCGTGAAATACGAAAGCGGAGATTTTTGATTGCATTAACCGATGTATTCCTTGCCGCCCATGTACATACGAAGCGGTTCGGGAATGCGAATCTTGCCGTCTGCCTGCAGATTGTTCTCCAGGAAGGCAATCAGCATTCTCGGCGGTGCAACAACGGTGTTGTTCAGGGTATGTGCAAGATACTTCTTGCCGTCCGCACCCTTCACGCGAATGGCGAGTCTGCGCGCCTGCGCATCGCCCAGATTCGAACAGGAACCGACCTCGAAGTATTTCTGCTGACGCGGCGACCATGCTTCTACGTCGCAGGACTTGACTTTCAAATCCGCCAAATCGCCGGAGCAGCATTCCAAAGTGCGAACCGGAATATCCATCGAGCGGAAGAAATCAACGGTATTCTGCCAGAGGCGGTTGTACCACATCATGCTGTCTTCGGGTTTGCAGACAACAATCATCTCCTGCTTTTCGAACTGGTGAATGCGGTAAACACCACGCTCTTCGATGCCGTGTGCGCCCACTTCCTTGCGGAAGCACGGAGAATAGCTCGTCAGCGTCTGCGGCAGTTCGCTCTCATCGAGAATCGTGTCGATGAATTTACCGATCATGGAATGTTCGGAGGTACCGATCAGATAGAGATCTTCGCCCTCGATTTTGTACATCATGTTCTCCATTTCGGAGAAAGACATAACGCCGTTGACAACGTTCGAGCGAATCATGAACGGCGGAATGTAATAAGTGAATCCGCGATCGATCATGAAATCACGTGCGTAGGACAAAATCGCAGAATGCAGTCTTGCGATATCGCCCTTCAGATAATAGAAGCCGTTTCCGCTCGTGCGGCGTGCGGCATCCAGGTCAATGCCGTTGAGGCGTTCCATGATATCAACGTGATACGGAATTTCCCATTCCGGAACAACCGGTTCGCCGAAGCGTTCGTTCTCGACATTTTCGCTGTCGTCTTTGCCAATCGGAACGGAATCATCGATAAGCTGCGGGATTACCAGCATACGCTTGCGGATTTCCGCGGCATATTCCTCTTCGTTCTTTTCGAGCTGTGCAAGCTCGTCCTGCATATCCTTAACCTGCGCCTTCACCTGTTCGGCTTCTTCACGCTGTCCTTTGGCCATCATGCCGCCGATTTGCTTGCTGAGCTTGTTGCGCTGAGAACGCAGGTAATCCGCGCGCTGAATCGCTTCACGGTTCTTCTTATCCAGCTCGAGCACCTCGTCTACCAACGGGAGCTTGGCGTCTTGAAACTTCTTTTTGATGTTTTCGCGAACCAAATCGGGATTGGTGCGAATCAGATTGATATCCAGCATATCGAATTCCTCCTAATTATTCTGCGCAAAAGAAAAAGCTCTTCATCCCATTCTATCCGGGACGGAGAACTCCGCGTTGCCACCCAGCTTGCCGAATCGCAATTCGACCGCTCGAAACGCTTTATGGGGCGCACCCCTCTGATTCTTCATCAGAATGCTCGGAAAGCGGAAACCATCGCCGCACGATATCGGACTTGCACCCTCCGCCGACTCTCTTGAAACGTGCCTCGCAACGGCCTTTTTCCTCTAACGCAGTTCTTTATTTGCGTTTATTATAGCGCAGACACATGGTAAATGCAAGTTAAAATCATGAAATACATTTGACACATTTCGGCGCTTATACTATAATGAATCTATCTTCACGATTCAGGAGGCTTGATTCATGCATCCGCGCGTTAGTGTGATTATTCCCGTTTATAATATGGAAGAAACCGTAGAAGGTTCTGTTCGCTCCGTACTGAATCAGACTTTCCGTGATTTCGAGCTGGTTTTGATTGATGATGGTTCTACCGATCAAACGCCTGCGATTCTGGGCACCCTCGCAGCAGAGGATCAGCGCATCCGTCTGATTCATCAACCGAACAAAGGACGCTCGGGTGCTCGTAATTCGGGCGTTCTGAATGCCACAGGGGAATATATCGCATGGCTCGATGCCGATGACCAAATGGAACCGCAGGCGCTTGAAAAGATGATAGACGCCATTGATGTAACCGAAGCGGATGTCGCCATGTGCAATTATGCGAATGTCGATGAATCCGGAAAGCGTGAAAGGCGCTATTCCCAAACCAAAAACGACCTTATCACGGGTAAAGAAGCACTTCTGGGCCTTCTGAACCGCACATTCACGCAATCGCTTTGCTTCAATCTTGCGCGAACAGAGGTCTATCGCAGTTTTACCTTCCCCGAAGGGCGGAATTTTGAAGATGTTTTTACTTCCTATCACCTATATGAAAACGCAAAAAAGGTGGTAGTGGTATATGATTCCGAATTATATAAACGCTTGGTTCGATCGCAATCCATTTCTCATATCAAGCGTATTGCGCAGCGTGTGGCTTCGTGTTCGGCGTATATCGATCGGCAAATGGATTTGAATACGCGCTTGCCGGATACGGAAAGTGTGTTCGTGCGTGCAAATTGTGCGCCGTTGCTGTTGGATCTTCGCTCGGCTGTTTTCCGTGATACGCGCGAGGCTTTTCGCAAAAATCAATCGGAAATTCAAAGAATCTGCCGCTATTTTCGTGCGCATCGGAAGATGGCGTTTGCGCAGGGCGCTTCTCTTCCCTATCGCCTTGAATATTTTTTCCTGACGTGCGGGACAAAAACGGGCTTTTTGCTTTCACGTTTCATCGGCATTCCGAGGAAAAATGCGACCTGGCTTCGTTAATTTTGAATCGATATAAAGCGGACATTTCGTCCGTTTTTTTATGGACAATGCCTGAATTTCGGGCTAAAATCACGGATGTTAAGTAGATATAGGGTTGTTATAAAACTTTGTGATTGGGGTAGACAAGCAGACGATTTTGTGGCATAATATGCGAGGCGCTACAAAATGTAGAAATGTGTACCACTGTATATTGTGTTTTAAGGAGAGAATATCCACTATGAAGATCATCAAACGGAACGGTTCGGAGGCTGTATTTGACATTAGCAAAATCATTTCCGCAATCGGACGTGCCAATAAAACGGTTGCGGAAAATGAGCAAATGTCGCAGGAACAGATCATTGCGATTGCCTCTGCCATCGAAGCTGATTGCACGCACATGAACCGTGCTCCGTCTGTTGAGGAAATTCAGGAAATGGTGGAAACGGCTATTATGGGAACAGGCGCGTTTGAAGTTGCGAAGCAGTATATTCGCTATCGCTATACGCGCACGCTCGTTCGCCGCTCCAATACAACGGACAATCGCATTCTCAGCCTGATTGAATGCAACAACGAAGAAGTCAAGCAGGAAAACGCAAACAAGAATCCCACGGTCAATTCCGTGCAGCGTGATTACATGGCCGGCGAAGTCAGCAAGGATATCACCTGCCGATTGCTGCTGCCCGAGGAAATCGTGAATGCGCATAACGAAGGCATTATCCATTTCCATGATATGGATTACTATGCGCAGCATATGCACAACTGTGATTTGGTGAATCTCGAAGACATGCTTCAGAACGGCACCGTCATTTCGGGCACCATGATTGAAAAGCCGCACAGCTTCTCGACGGCTTGCAACATTGCCACGCAGATTATCGCCCAGGTGGCTTCCAGTCAATACGGCGGACAGAGCATTTCTCTTACGCACCTGGCACCGTTTGTTCAGATATCGCGCGAAAAGATTCGCCGCGATGTGCTTGAAGAATCGGAAATTCTCGGCGGAAAAAAAGACGATGCAACGATTTCGCGAATTGTAGAGAATCGTTTGCGCGAAGAAATCCGCAAGGGCGTTCAGACCATTCAGTATCAGGTGGTCACGTTGATGACCACGAACGGACAGGCGCCGTTTGTAACGGTATTCATGTATCTGAACGAAGCAAAATCATTGCAGGAAAAGCGTGATTTGGCTGTAATCATCGAAGAGGTGCTTTTGCAGCGATGCGAAGGCGTGAAAAACGAGGTCGGCGTATGGGTCACCCCTGCGTTCCCGAAACTGATTTACGTTTTGGAAGAGGACAACATTCACGAAGACAGTGAATACTGGTATCTGACGGAACTTGCGGCGAAATGCACCGCAAAGCGCCTTGTGCCCGACTACATCTCCGAAAAGAAGATGAAGGAGTTGAAGGAAGGCAACTGTTTCCCCGTGATGGGCTGCCGCAGTGCGCTCACGCCGTGGAAAGACGAAAAGGGCAATTATAAATTCTACGGTCGTTTCAATCAGGGCGTGGTAACAATCAACCTGCCCGATGTTGCCCTGTCCTCCGGCGGCGATATGGAGAAATTCTGGAAGATATTCGATGAACGTTTGGAGCTGTGCTACGAGGGATTGATGTGCCGCCACAATCGTCTGAAAGGAACGCTTTCGGATGCCGCTCCGATTCTTTGGCAGGACGGCGCAATCGCAAGACTCGACAAGGGCGAACCGATTGACCGTCTGCTTTACAACGGTTATTCCACCATTTCGCTGGGCTATGCGGGATTGTGTGAATGCGTTCGCTATATGACCGGCAAACCGCACACCGATCCTTCCGCAACGCCGTTTGCGATTCAGATTATGAAGCACATGAATGAAGCGTGCAACCGTTGGAAGAAAGAAACAACGATCGCATTCGGTCTTTACGGAACGCCGTTGGAATCCACAACCTATCGCTTTGCGAAGTGCCTTCAGCGCCGTTTCGGCATCGTTCCGGGCGTTACGGACAAAGCGTACATTACCAACAGCTACCATGTGCACGTTACCGAGCCGATTGATGCCTTCTCGAAGCTCGCATTCGAATCTCAATTCCAGGCGCTTTCAACGGGCGGCGCAATCAGCTATGTAGAAGTTCCGAATATGCAGAACAACATTACTGCCGTGCTCGAAGTGGTTAAATTCATCTACGACAATATTATGTATGCGGAATTGAACACGAAGAGCGATTACTGCCAGGTTTGCGGTTTTGACGGAGAGATTCAGATTTGCGAAGACGAAGACGGCAAACTGGTTTGGGTCTGCCCGAACTGCGGAAACCGCGATCAGAGCAAAATGAATGTCGCGCGCAGAACCTGCGGCTACATCGGCACGCAGTTCTGGAACCAGGGACGCACGCAGGAAATCAAGGAACGTGTATTGCATCTGTGAGGTGTAAATCATGTATTACGGGGAAATCAAGCGTTTAGACGTTGCCAATGGCATCGGTATTCGCACAACGCTTTTTGTTTCAGGCTGCCGCAATCACTGCGAAAACTGTTTCCAGCCGCAAACATGGGCTTTTGACTACGGCCATGAATTCACGCAGGAAACGGAAAATACGATTCTGGAATCGCTCAAGCCGAAGTATGTGCGAGGCCTGACGGTGCTGGGCGGTGAGCCGTTTGAACCGGAAAATCAGCGTGTTCTGGTTTCGCTTTTGAAGCGCGTGAAGGCGGAGTATCCGAAAAAAGATATCTGGTGCTTTACCGGATATACGCTTGAAGATGAGCTCTGCAAAGAAAGCCGAGCACGGTGCGAAGTCACGGACGAGATGCTTTCCCTGATTGATGTTCTTGTGGATGGGCGCTATGTTGATGCACTGCGCAATTTGGCACTCACCTTTCGAGGCTCCGAAAATCAACGGATTATCGATCTCAATCAAACGCGTAAAATCGGAAAAACCACCTTGTGGGAAGGAAAATAGAAGAACCCTCCGCAGTTTTGTTTTTTTGCTGCGGAGGGTTCTCTTTAATACTGTTTTACTTTTCGTTTTTTGCAATTTCGCGCAGAATCACATTCAGAATGGTGGTTGCGATCGGTGCGCCGCCTTTTTTGCCTCGAACCACAATCGAAGTCAGATTGCTGTCTACCAGGCGTTCCTTGAGTTGAACCACGCTGGCAAAACCGGTAGCCGCCGCAAGCACCCCCACATCGCTCATCGGTTCATGCATTCTTCTTTGCACGATGCGGTTGATTGCCGCAGGTGCGCTGCCGATTACCATCAGCTTCGGTCCGGGAAGTGCAAGGCCGTAATCCACGGCCACTTCCGCTCGAGTGATGCGGCGTTGATTCGCCAATTCCTCTACTTGCGGGTCTTTGATAAAGCTGACCACACGCGCACCGTTGCGACCGAGCAGCGTTTCGTCGATATCGTTTGCTATCAACATCGTATCCGCTACAATCGTTCCGCCCATTTCAATCACACGTCGAATATGGGTCAGTGCAGTCGGTCCAAAGTAGATACTCTGTGCGAGCGCAGGATCGTTTGTTTCACGCTCGATTTCAGAAAATATCGTTGTCATTTCCTGACTCATATAGGGAGTTGCGATTCTGTGCCGCACTCCCGTAGGAGAGACTTTCCGCATTTCTTTGATTCTCCTTTCTTCTTTTACATCAAATTCACCCACCTTTACTTTATCTTTTATTCAATAATTTGTCAAGCACGATGCCGTCACATGCGAATATTTTACCACGCATTCATACATTTGTTGCATATAAAGAATTCGGGATTCGCCCGATAATCAAAGAGCCGAAAATAATACGGCAAGCCGAGCATTAAGCCGATGATTACGGAAAATATGCCCGGTTTGCCGATGATTTATTTACTGTTTCAGACTGCCGATGCGCACGGAAAGTGCCGAATTCTCGACTTCTGCGATGATTGTGCTTCCATCCGGAACGACCTGTTCAATCAGCAATCGCGCGATAGGTGTTTCAAGCGCACGCTGGATAAAACGCTTCAGCGGACGTGCGCCATAGGTGGCATCATAACCGTTATCAAGAATGAACTCCTCGGCCTCAGGCGTCAGCACAACGCTCAAATGACGCTCCTGCAGTCTTTCGGTCAGGTGGTTGATCATCAGGTGCATAATCGAGCGGATGTTTTCTCGCGTCAGCGGCGTGTACAGAACGGTTTCATCCAAACGATTCAAAAATTCGGGTTTGAATTTCGTTTTCAAAAGAGCCTCAACGCTTTCACGGGCCTGCAAACTGAGCACGCCGTCGGCATCGATGCCCTCCTGAATGATTTCGGAGCCGAGGTTGGATGTCAGAATGATAATCGTGTTTTTGAAATCAACCGTTCGTCCCTGTGAATCGGTGATTCTTCCGTCATCAAGCACCTGAAGCAGAATGTTGAACACGTCGGGATGCGCCTTTTCAACTTCGTCGAACAGCACGACGCTATACGGCTTTGTGCGAACCGCTTCGGTCAGTTGTCCGCCCTCTTCATAACCGACATATCCGGGCGGCGCTCCGACCAGACGGGAAACGCTGTGCTTTTCCATATACTCGGTCATGTCGATACGAATCAGATTCTTCTCGTCATCAAACAGCGTTTGCGCAAGCGTTTTAGCCAGCTCGGTTTTGCCTACGCCCGTCGGCCCTAAGAACAGGAACGAACCAATCGGGCGATTGGGATCCTGAATTCCCGCACGGGAGCGCAGAATGGCTTCGGAAACCTTCTGAACCGCTTCATCCTGTCCGATTACACGCTGATGCAGAATCTCGGGCAATTTCAGCAGCTTTTCACGTTCGCCCTCCACCAATTTCGTGACCGGAATGCCCGTCCAACGGGAAACGATTTTCGCAATTTCTTCCTCGGTTACACGGTCTCGCAACAGCGTTTCGCCGTTTTTATCGCCTTCGATTCGTTTTTCCTCTTCCGAAAGCTCGCTTTTGAGCTTCGGCAAGCGACCGTATTGCAGTTCTGCGGCCTTGTTCAGATCGTATTCACGCTGTGCACGTTCGATATCCGCATTCACCTGTTCAATCTCTTCACGCAGCTTTTGAACGCGCTGAATGGACTGCTTCTCCTTTTCCCATTTTTCTTTCATGCCTGCGAATTTCTCGCGCAGTTCTTTCAATTCATTCTGAACATGGTTCAGCTGATTCTTTGAATATTCATCTTCTTCCTTCGAAAGCGCCGCTTCTTCGATTTCCTTCTGCATGATTTCTCGGGAAATATCGTCCATTTCCTGCGGCATGGAATCAATCTCGGTGCGAATCATTGCACAGGCTTCGTCTACGAGGTCAATCGCCTTATCCGGCAAAAATCGATCTGTGATATAGCGATTTGACAGTTTCGCCGCACTCACCAGCGCAGCATCTGCGATTTTCACGCCATGGAACACTTCATACCGTTCCTTCAGACCGCGCAGAATGGAAACCGTATCTTCAACCGTCGGTTCATCCACCACAACGGGCTGGAAACGGCGTTCAAGCGCCGTATCTTTTTCGATGTATTTGCGGTATTCATCGATTGTGGTGGCGCCGATGCAATGCAGTTCACCGCGCGCAAGCATCGGTTTCAGGATGTTGCCGGCATCCATACTGCCCTCGGTCTTCCCCGCTCCGACAATCGTATGCAGTTCATCGATGAACAATATAATCTTGCCGTCGCTGTTTTTTACTTCCTGCAGAACGGATTTCAGACGCTCTTCGAATTCACCTCTGAATTTTGCGCCGGCAATCAGCGCTCCCATATCCAGCGAGAAAAGCTGACGGTCTTTAAGGGTGGACGGAACATCTCCGCGAACGATACGCTGTGCCAATCCTTCCGCGATTGCCGTTTTGCCGACACCGGGTTCGCCGATCAGAACGGGATTGTTCTTCGTCTTTCTGGAAAGAATGCGAATAACATTTCTGATTTCGCCGTCTCGTCCGATGACCGGATCCAGCTTTTGCTGACGGGCACGTTCGGTCAAATCCGTGCCGAATTTCTTCAGCGCATCATAGGTGTCTTCGGGATTCTCGCCGGTTACACGCGTATTCCCGCGAACCTTTTGAAGCTCCGAAAGGAAATTCTCCCTCGTCAGACCGAATTCGTTGATGATTGCCTTCACGGAAGCATTCGGCTTGTCAATCATGGCCAGCATGAGATGCTCCACCGAAACAAATTCATCCTTCATCGATTCGGCCTGATTTTCCGCTTCGATGAATACAGCATCCAGCGATTGCGAAATATAGACCTTGTCAACTTCGCGTCCCGATCCCGTTACCTTCGGAATGCGCTGGATTTCACGATCGCATGCGGTTTTCATCCGCGCAACGTCAATATGCAGTTTCTTCATCAACTGCGGAATCAAACCATTCTCCTGATTGAGCAATGCATAGAGAAGATGCTGCTGATCGATTTGCATGTTCTGATTGCGAATCACCGATTGCTGTGCATCTCGGATTGCTTCCATTGATTTAACGGTGTATTTATCCTGATTCATAAAAATCCTCCTTCGAGAAAGCGGATTGTGTTTGACTTTCTTTGACTATTATTATATTCATTGATGCGACTTTGTCAAGAGGTGTTTTTCGGATTCACAGCATTTTCACATATTTAATCTAAACGCAAAGCAAAAGAGTTGCAATTGATTCGAATTACGCATATAATAACGCATAAATATAATTGTGAGATGATTATTTATGAAAAACAAATTCAAAGGCCCCGCCTGTCTTTTCCTCTGTTCACTGTTCTGGGGCACGGCATTTTCGGCACAAAGCACCGCTATGACTTACATGGGGCCGTATACTTTCGTGTTTCTGCGTTCCATTATCACGGCGGCGATTCTGTTCTGTGTACATCCGCTAATGGTTCGCTTTCACATGATTTCCGTGAATGCGAATGAAAAGAAGGCTTCTTTATGGAAAACGGGCGTAGTTTGCGGCTGTTTTCTTGTGGCGGCAACCATTCTTCAGCAAATCGGTTTGGTCACCACCACCACGGCGAAATCCGGTTTTATCACTGCTTTGTATATTGTAATCGTTCCGCTGCTGGGGCTTTTCATCGGCAAAAAGCCGCAGCCGACCATTTGGCTCGGCGTGGTTCTTTCGTTGATTGGATTGTACTTTTTATGCATGACGGATTCACTGCATATCGAATCGGGCGACTTGATTACCTTTTTCTCTGCCGTTGTGTTTGCGCTGCATATTCTGGTAATCGACCGCTTCGGCGCTTCGCTTGATTCCGTGAAACTCAGCATGATTCAGTTTTTAACAGCGGCTGTCGTCTCGGGCATTCTCGCATTCACTTTTGAAGCGCCGACATTTTCCGCTTTTATCGCTTGCTGGGGCAGCGTAATTTACGTTGCCGTGTTCTCGGGGGCTATGGGATACACCCTGCAAATTGTCGGACAGAAGAGCACGGATCCCACAATC
>CAVHAH010000046.1:2359-12154 GCA_963633785.1 bacterium | reverse complement strand
ACGCTGAATTGTGCGGGGTTGCCGTATTCGGAGGTCTTATAGGCATCTCCGCTTCAACGCGGCGTGCTGCAGAATCGTCTGTTCACCGCATCACCTCATTTGTGCGGAGTTACGGAAACGCTGAATTGTGCGGGGTTGCCGTATTCGAAAGCTGCAAAGGGTTTTCAGCTTCAATTCCGTCTACCGCAGAATGCACTGTTCATCGTATCCCCTCATTTGCGCGGCATTACGTCAACACCGCACAATTCGGCGGATGCAAAGGGTTTTCGGCTTCAATTCCGTCTGCCGCAGAATGCACTGTTCATCGCATCACCTCATTTACCCAAAAAGAACAACCGACCCTCGTTTGAGAGTCGGTTGCTTTTTGGTTTGAATTACTTGGTAGCCATCATGAACAGCTTTTCTCCGGTGGGATAGAGCGTCACGTTCTGAATCTCGGGGACTGCGAGATAGGTGGTGGTGTAGTAGTACACCGGGATGCAGCAAGCTTCTTCGAAAGCGAGCTGTTCTGCCTGATGCAGCAGATCATAGTGCTCAGCCATGTCGGTGGTTGCGGCGGCCTTCGCAAGCAGCTCATCGTATTCGGGGTTGCTGTAGAAGGTGGAGTTGTTGCCGGAACCGCTGTCGAACAGGTTCAGCAGGTTGGACGGGTCGGAGAAGTCCGCAACCCAGCCGTCACGTGCCATGGTGTGTTCGCCGTTACGACGGGCAGCCAGGAACACGTTCCACTCCATCTGCTCGATTTCAACGGTCACGCCCAGGTTTTCCTTCCACATGTAAGCCAGAGCTTCAGCGGTCGGAAGATGCACGCCGGAAACGTTGGTGCAGTAGCTCACGGTCGGGAAGCCTTCGCCGTTCGGATAGCCGGCTTCTGCCAACAGAGCCTGTGCCTCGGCAACGTTTGCTTCGTAATCGGAGCGGTCGATAACGGTGTATTCCTCGTAGAATTCAGAGCCGTCCTCCTGCAGGAAGCCGGGGCCTACGAAGTTGGTGGCCGGCAGGTAGGTGCCCTGGGTCACGGTTTCGGACAGGTAGGTGGGATCGATTGCGAGCAGGAACGCCTTGCGGACGCGCACGTCGTCAAACGGAGCCACGGTGTTGTTGAGGTTCACATAGTAGGTGCCCAGCTGGGGCTCGATGTAGAACAGACCTTCCGCCTTCAGGGTGTCGAGTTCCTCGGTCGGATAGTCATCGCACCAGTCGAGTTCACCCGCGCGCATTGCGGCGAGCTTCGCATTCGGATCGGTGATGAGCTTGAAGCAGATGCGCTGGCAAGCGAGCTTGTCGGCATCGTAGTAGTTCGTGTTGGGAACCATCACGATTTCTTCGTCCATGGAATAGCTTTCCAGAACGTATGCGCCGTTGCCGATCAGGGTTTCGGGAGCGGTCGTCCAGGTGTCGCCATTCGCTTCAACGATGTCCTTGCGAACCGGATAGTAGCACGGGAAAGCCATAACCTCCAGGAAGAAGGAGCAGGGATTCTCGAGGGTCAGCTCGATGGTCTTGGAATCGATAACCTTAACGCCCAGTTCGTCCACGCTCATTTCGCCCGTTGCGATGGCGTAGCCGTTCTTCAGATACTGGCCCATGTCGGTCGCATAGGGAGCGGCAGTGGCCGGATCCACGAGGCGCTTGAAGGTGTATTCAAAGTCTTCCGCAGTCAGATCCTGACCATCGGACCACTTTGCATCTTCACGAATGTGGAAGGTGTAAACCGTTCCGTCTTCGTTCATTTCGTAGCTTTCGGCGGCACCTTCAACAATGCCTTCGCCATTCCAGCCGTACTTCATCAGACCTTCGAACAGGTGCTTGATGTAGTTAGAACCGTCGGATGCGGAGTTGAGCTGCGGATCGAGCGTCTCGGGCTGAGAACCGATGCAGACGTTGATGGTCTGAACCTCTTCTGCACTTGCGACGCAGGCAACGCTCAATACGAAACAGAGAGCCAGCATGATCGAAAGAAGCTTCTTCATAAGGGGCATCCTCCTTAAATAATATATATGCAAAACGGTTTCCCGCCTTACAATCTGTGAATTACCAACCCTGCTCCACCTTGTGGCAGGCGCAGGTGTGATTCGGGCCCACGGAAATGGTCTGCGGGCGGGATTCACGGCAAATGTCGCGCGCATAGGGGCAGCGGGTGTGGAACTTGCAGCCCTTCGGCGGATTCATGGGGCTGGGCACATCGCCCTGAAGCACCACGCGGTGGCGGCTGCGGCTGATATTCGGATCGGGAATCGGAATGGCCGAAAGCAGCGCCTGCGTGTAGGGATGCAGCGGGTTTTTGTACAGCTCGTTTGCATCGCAAACCTCAACCAGCGAACCCAAATACATAACGCCCACACGCTTGGAAATATGGCGAACCACATTCAAATCATGCGCAATGAACAGATACGTCATGTTCAGCTTCTGCTGAAGCTCCATGAGCATATTGATAACCTGCGCCTGAATGGAAACGTCCAGAGCGGAGATGGGTTCGTCGCAAACCATGAAATCGGGGCGCAGCGCCATGGAACGGGCAATCGAAACGCGCTGACGCTGACCGCCCGAGAATTCATGCGGATAGCGGTTCATGTGTTCGCTGTTCAGACCGACCAGACCCAGCAGCTCCAGAATCTTGTTGCGCCGGTCTTCCTTGGATTCATAGGCGTTGTAGATGTCCAGCGGTTCGCCGACGATATCGCCGACCGTCATGCGGGGATCGAGCGAAGCATACGGATCCTGAAAAACGATCTGCATCTGCTTGCGATACGGGCGCATATTGGCCTTCGTGATGTCGTTTCCCTTAAAGAAAATCTGACCGTTCGTGGGCTCGTACAGGCGCAAAATCGTGCGTCCGATGGTGGATTTTCCGCATCCGGATTCACCCACCAAACCCAGCGTTTCGCCCGGCATAATGGAGAGCGATACATCCTCCACGGCGCGAACAATCTTCTTTTTCGCAAGAAAACCGCCGCCGATAACAAAGCTCTTGCTCAGATTGCGTGTTTCCAACAAAGGCGTGTTCATGCCAGCACCCCCTTAAATTCCGGTGCGTGCAGCCAGCACACGGAGGTATGTCCCGGATTGATTTCGTATTTCGGCGGGCGATGCTTCAGGCAAACCTTGCGGCATTGCTCGCAGCGGGGAGCAAACGGACAGCCCTCGGGGAGCGCCAGCAAATCCACCGGCGAACCTTCAATCGGTTCAAGCGGCTTGCTGCCGTCGGAATCGAGGCGGGGGAGGCACTTGAGCAGTCCGCGGGTGTACGGATGCGCCGTGCGGTAAAAGATGTCGTCAATGCTGCCCTTTTCCACAATCTGACCCGCATACATAACGATAACCTCATCGCAGATATCGGAAATGATGCCCAAATCGTGGGTAATCAGAATGATGGCCGAGTTGATTTTCTCCTTGAGTTCCTTCATCAGCTCCAGAATCTGCGCCTGAATCGTCACGTCGAGCGCCGTGGTCGGCTCGTCCGCAATCAGGAGCTTGGGGTTGCAAAGCAGCGTCATGGCAATCATTGCACGCTGACGCATGCCGCCGGAGAATTCGTGGGGATACTGCTTCATGCGCTGTTCCGGGTTGTTGATGCCCACCAGCTTCAGCATTTCGATGGAACGTTCCCTCGCCTGTGCGGTGGTCATGTTCGTGTGGCGCTTGAGCGTTTCAATCAGCTGATTGCCCACGGTATACACGGGATTCAGGCTCGTCATGGGATCCTGGAAGATCATGCCGATGTCCTTGCCGCGAATCTGCTGCATACGTTTAATCGGCATATTCACAACGTCTTCGCCGTTGAAGTGAATGCTGCCGCCGGTCACACGGCCGGGATGAACCAGAAGCTGCATGGTGGCGTTCACGGAAACGCTCTTGCCGCTGCCGGATTCGCCGACGATGCCCAGCACCTTTCCCTGGTCGAGCGTGTAGGTCACGCCGTTTACGGCCTTCACCTCGCCCGCGGGGGTAAAGAAGGATACGTGCAGATCGTCGATTTCAAGAAGATGATTGCTCATTGTGTATTATCCTCCTTCCGTCAGGAACGCATCTTCGGGTCGAGCGCATCGCGCAAACCGTCGCCCAGCTGGTTCATTGCCAGAATAATCAGGGCGAGCACCGCCGCCGGAATGAACAGGCGATACGGAGCGGTCTGGAAACCGTTGAGCGCATCGTTTACCAGAGAACCCAGCGAAGCCATCGGAGCGCTGACGCCCAGACCGATGAAGCTCAGGAAGGACTCCGTGAAAATCGAAGACGGAATCTGGAAGGTGGTGGTAACCACCACGGTGCCGATGCAGTTGGGAATCAGGTGTTTCTTGATAATCCAACCGCCCTTGCCGCCCAGCGCGCGGGAAGCGGTAACGTATTCCGAATTCTTCAAAGAGAGAATTTCGCCGCGCACCATGCGGGCCATGCTGACCCAGTACAGCAGTGCGAATGTGATGAAGATACAAATCAGGCCCGTTCCGATGGTTTTGAACGACGAGAATTTTCCGGAATCAAACAGCGACTGCAAAGGCTCTTTCAAAACGATGTTGAGCAGAATGATAATCAGCACCGTCGGAATGGAATAAATGATTTCGCAGATGCGCATCATGATGTCGTCCACAATGCCGCCCACGAATCCGGAAATTGCGCCGTAGGTGGTTCCGATAATCACGATGAACAGCGTTGAAATAACGCCGATGACCAGCGAAATGCGGGTTCCGATCATTACGCGAACGCACAAATCACGCCCCAGGTTGTCCGTTCCGAACGGATGGAAGTATTCGCCGGAAATAATCGGCGCCAAACGTTCGTGGCCGCGAATCTGCTCGTCGTAGGAATACGGCATCAGCAAAGGCCCGACAAACGCAAACAGGAAAATCACCACCAGCACGATAATGCTGACAATCGCAACCTTGTTTGCACGCAGACGGCGCATGGCATCCTTCCAATAAGTGGTGGATTCACGCATCTGAATCAGCTGCTCGCGCTCCGCCTTGTCTGCGGGAATCATCATCTCCGGCGTCAATTTAATCCGGAACGGATCAATCGGCATCTTGGGCGGGAGATTCACTTTCTTTTCGTTATTCATGTGCCCGCCTCCTTATTCATACTTGATTCTCGGGTCGATAATGCCGTAAAGCAGGTCGACCACCAGATTCATCAAAACCAGCAGCGCCGAATAGAAAATGGTAACGCCCATAATCAGCGGATAGTCGCGGTTGTTGATGGATTCAACGAAAAACTTGCCCATGCCGGGAATCGTGAAGATTTTTTCAATCACGAAGCCGCCGGTCAGAATGCCTGCGGACAGAGGCCCCAAATAGGTAACCACCGGCAGAATCGCATTGCGCATCGCATGCTTGAACAGAACGAAATTTTCGGAAAGACCCTTTGCACGGGCGGTTTTCACATAGTCCTGCTTCAGCACGTCCAGCATGCTCGAACGCATCAATCGGGCAATGTAACACATCGGGTTGAATGCCAGCGCCAGCGAGGGCATGATGTAGTGTTTCCACGATTTCAACCCCAGCGTCGGCAGCCATCCCAGCTTCACGCCGAAGAAGAACAGCAGCGCCGTGGCCATCACGAAGTTCGGAACCGCAATGCCCAAATTCGCAATCAGCATCACGATTCGGTCGGTAAGCTTGTTGTGCTTGAATGCCGCCAGAATGCCGACGGGCACGCCTATAAATACCGCCAATGCCAGCGCAACCACGCCGACGCCCGCCGAAACGGGGAATTTTTCGCCCAGAATCTGATTCACCGTGAAACCGATGCGCTTGTAACTGTCGCCCAGATCCAGCTTCAGCAAACGCTTCATATACATAATGAACTGTTCCAAGAGCGGCTTATCCAGACCGTATTTCGCTTCCATCATTTCCACCGTTTTTGCGCTCGCACGCTCGGTGTTGAACGGTCCGCCGGGAATCATATTCATCAAAAAGAACGTGATTGTCGCAATAATCACAAGCGTCAACAATGCGGCAAGCACTCTCCTTACGATAAATCTTGCCAAAAAAATCACCCGCTTCCTTGATAATATTTTTATTATAACGAATGAAATGTTAAAAGTAAACGTATTTACCAATTTTTAATTGACAAAAATTCATTTTAGACGATTTTTCGGCGAAAAACGGGCTGAAATTGCAATTCATTATAGTCATTTATTCGTCCGAGACATAGATAATTCATACATTTATAAAAAAGCCGCCGGACATTTCTGCCCGACAGCTTTCAAAAGGGGGATATTCTCAGTCTGCGTACATTAAATCCGCAAAGACATCGTTTTCATCCATCATGGTGCCGTTCACATTGATCATGGTGGGGTAATCGCTCATATCGAGATAGAACCAGCCGCAAACCTGCCCGTCGAAGGATTCGGCGTAGACCCAGTGCAGGTTGTCCGTTGCGCCGAAAGCGATTTTCGAACCGGCGGGAACCACCCCGACTATGGTGGCATCCGTGCGGGAAACCTGAAGCGGCAAATCAATCTTCGTTTCGGCAATCAGCCCCATCGAATAAAGATCCTGCGGCACTTCGGTAAGGTGGTAATTCTCGGTATAAGTGGAAGAGGATTCATCGTATTGATAGCCGAATGCGAGAACGAATTGCGCCGGACGCCGCCATGTGCCCAATATATCGGTGCGCAAAACGGTTTCGATTTCCTTTCCGGAGAAACGCATATCCTGAGGGTATGCGGCGATGCAGCCTGCGTTATACAGCGTGGCGCTCGAATCGTAAATCCTGCTGCCGGTGTAGAAATAGCAGTAGCTCACGGGATCATCGCTCGGCCCGTTTTCGGAAGCGATAAACAGCGTTCCGAGAATCTCGGAGGAGAAGGCGCTTTGCGGAATCGCAACCGCATACAGTTCCTCATTCAGAGAAATGCAGTTTTCCTGCGTGAATGTCGTGTTGCCCACGGTCAGCGTGAAACTGCCGTCGCCGTAGGAATCGCGCTCGGTCACGAATGCCACGGGCTCTTCCATGCCGTCGCCGTCGAAATCGGCAACGGTTCCGTTTTCGATTTGAACCAACTCCTGCGTGAAATTCTCCGCAACCGCCGTAAACGGAATCAGGGAAAGACACAGAAGCGCCAGAAGAATCTTTTTCAAGAAAAACACTTCCTTATAAATAAGATACTTCTTAGACGAACGAACCGCTGATTTTGATGCATAGTTGAAATAAATTAACCCTTCCAATCGCCCGTGAATACCGATTTCGCCTCGCCTGTCATAATCATATGGTTTTCGGAATTCCAGAGGATATGCAAAAGACCGCCCGGCATTTTCATATCCGCCTCACGCCCCGTAAGCCCCAGCTCGGCGGCCGCCGCAAGGCAGGCGCAGGCACCCGAACCGCAGGCGAGCGTTGCGCCGTCGCCCCGTTCCCACACGCGCACCTCAATCAAACCGTTTTCAATGCGGCAGAATTCGATATTGGCCTTGTTCGGGAAAACGGAATGGCATTCCAGCTTCGGCGCAATGCGCAGGAATTCATCGTCGTTCGGGAAAAGATCAAAGGTCACCGCATGCGGATTGCCCATCGACACGCAGAAGAAATTCAATTCCCGATCGTCTGCCGAAATTTTGATTCGGTTGCTTTCGCCGTTCACGGGAATCAGATTGGGCACAAAGCAGGGAACGCCCATGTCTACCGTTACGCTCGACAGATTCACCCGCGCGGAAACCACGCCTGCCAGCGTTTCTATGCGAAAATCGTCCGTTCGCGCGATGCCCGCATCCCGCAGATACTTCGCCGCACAGCGCAGACCGTTTCCGCAGGTCTCCGCTTCCGAACCGTCCGAATTGAAAATGCGTACATTCGCAATCGCCACCTGCGAAGGGCAAACCCAAATCAGCCCGTCCGCTCCAATGCCGTAATGGCGGTCGCAAATCCGTTTCGCCAGCGCATTCACATCACCGAGTGTCTGATAGGAAAACCCGTTCACAATCACAAAATCGTTGCCGGCTCCCTGCATTTTGGTAAACAGCATAATCGAAGCACCTCCTGTTTGTTGCGCCTATTATAGCAGAAAACCTATAAAAACGCAAATCGTTCGGCAGGGCGGAATGCGTTATTCGCCTGCGGTTTCAAACAGATAATCAATCCAGTCTTGAATTTCACCGGGCACATCGGCTTCGCAATGCGGCTGATTCCAAACGAGGGCATCATCCACCGTGCCCAAGTTTGCGTTTTGCAGCATGATAGACAATGTCATCGAAACGGAGAATGCCGTATCGGCGTCATCAGCCCCGACACGAATGCGATAATGCTTCGCCTTTTCTCCGCGCGCATCGTAAATGTAATCCAGCGGATTGACCGAATGCACGCGATTTTTGAAATTATCATCGCCGATATTATCCCATTCGCCTTGAAGTGCAAGAACCTCCTTCGGGAAATCGGCGGCCAGACTTTCCACCGCTTCGCCGACGGCCTTGCTGAAATGAACGACATTGCAGCTTTCGGTTCCGAAGAGCTCGTTTTCTCCGGATTTTTTATCCAAACGGTCAAATGCGGGGCACGATTTCATGCGTCTGCGCCGATGCAAAACATCCTCGTCCAAATCCACGGGCTCTGCCGCATGGCAAAGGCGCGCCGCGTTTTGAAGCCTCTGCATATTCAATTCATAGAAACTGCCGCTTCGACCATCCTGCCCCAACGTCAAGGATTCACCCGTTTGCGGATTACGCAGGTTCAAACGGTTTATGTAATCAACATACATGCGGCTCAGCTTCTCGCTGAGGGCATGCTTAAAGGGCGTCATCGTCTCCGCCGGTCCCGCATAGCTTTCCTCATTCTGCGGATCGATTCCGAACTGCCATTCGTAAGCCATATCCGCGTGTTCCAAATCGATAATCGGACAATAAATCTGCGCGGCGAAAACGGAATCGCTTTCCTCCATATACGCTCCGTTTTCACGCAAATAGGCATCGTAATCCGGATGATTTCCCGTTACCGCCAGCAGTGTGCTCATTGCGCCGCCTGCGCTGAACCCTACGCTGACAATTTTATCCCAGTCGCCCGGAAAATCACGGCGATAATGGCGAAGATAACGGATGGCCGTCTTGAAATCAATCAATGTCATCGGAGATTTTCCGCTTCCGCCTCTGCTGTTGCGCCCCCGACAGCCGCAGGTCACATAGACCATGCCGCGCTTTAGATACGGCTCTGCGAAAAAACGATCCTCGCCGGGATGCGTGTTGGGCATTTCCATGTAGCCTGCCGCATTGTTTTCAAATATGACAGGCGCATTCTGCGCCGTGTATCGGCCGCATTGCCCCGAAGAATCAATATCGCCCGTATCGCTCAAATAGGCCTTCGGCACGAATACGGAAAGACGCTGCGCCTCCGGTATCACGGCATTCTCCGTATACACGACATCCTCAAGGCACCAACATTCAAGTGCCGAATTGTACGTCCATGACTTCATATAATCTCTCCTTAAAAAAATATCCGATTTACAAGCTGATATATCTATTATACACTTTCGGCGCAAATATCGCAATGGATTGCGCCAAGCGGTTTCGTGCAATTTCCCGTGTTTTTGCGATGAACCGAAAACGTTGAATACTGCCATGACATTATTGCGGTTGGATGTTTCATTCTATAAGTTTGACACAAAAAGAATATTATTCGTCACAAAACAGATAGAACGCCTTATCCGATATATCTAAAATTTTAGTGTAAGAATTTGCGAATTCATATAATTATCGATGAATTTCATCGGAATTATTTACGCAACGGTTTGCTTCTGCTATAATAAAAACGAATGATTCCGGAGGAGGATTGCTTTATGGGCTATTGGATGTGGTATCCGGGGGACTT
>CAVHAH010000046.1:0-2349 GCA_963633785.1 bacterium | reverse complement strand
GGGGACTTTGAGATTCGCCATGGTTTGAAGGTGAATTGCCGACGTGAAGAACGCGGCCGTCGCTATCCTGCGATTTGGAAGGTAGACGATTGCGGGCGCAGCGTGCACTTTTACCGCAAGGTTACGCTCGAGAAGCCCGAAACGATTGTCGTTCACGTCCGCGGAGAAGGTCAGATTATGATTGACCGCCGTTACTATCCGTTAGACGAAGCGGTTCTTCTGCAGCCCGGAACGCACGAGATTTTAATCGATGCACTGCGTATGGACGGCGTTCCCTGCGCCTATGTCGAAAGTGCCGTTATTCCCGGCGGCAAAGGCTGGAAGGCGAATCACTACGCAGGTGAATGGATGCCGGTGGGTTTCAGCGAAATGTACACCTCGCTTGACGACGATCCGGAGCAATTCAAATTCAGCTATGAGCCGATTCAGCCGGTGAATATTCTTCGAGATGCCACCGGAACGCTGTACGACTACGGCCGCGAAACCTTTGCACGACTGCACATCTCCGGTATCTCCGAAGCCTTCACCCTCTGCTACGGTGAAAGTGAAACCGAAGCGCGCGATGTGGAAAACTGCTATATCCTGGATCGGATTTCGGCAGCGCAGGAGAAAGCGGATCTTCCGGCAAGAGCCTTCCGCTATCTGTTCATCCCGGGTGCGCACGACGTTTCCGTTCAGGCGGAATATGAATACCTGCCGCTTCAAGAGTGCGGACAGTTCCACTGCAACGATTCACTTCTCAACGATATTTGGAACACCGCTGCCTATACCTTCCACCTGAACGCCCGCGAATGCTTCCTGGACGGAATCAAGCGTGACCGCTGGGTATGGTCGGGCGATGCCTATCAGAGCTACTATGTCAGCCGCATTCTGTTCATGGACAAGGAAATCTGCCAACGCACCATCTGGACCCTGCGCGGCAAGGACCCGATCGAGCAGCATATCAACACGATTCTGGATTATTCACTGTACTGGATCATGAGCGTGGGCGATTATTACGAAACTTTCGCAGATGCGGATTTCGTTTCTCAGGTCTGGCCGCGGGTAAAAACCATGATGGATTACTGCCGTGCAAGCGTGAATGCCGACGGATTCATCGAGGGCGGCGAGGGCGTCTGGACATTCATCGACTGGGCGGAAATGGACAAGGAAGGCGCATTGTGCGCAGAACAGATTCTGTTCATCAAGGCGCTGGAAACCACTGCGATGTGTGCGGAACTTGTGGGCGTTGACGGCAGCGTATATCGCAATCAGGCGAATGCCGTTCGTGCGAAGCTGGATACCTTCTTCTATGATGAGGAAAAAGGCTGCTATATCGACGGCTATGCTTCGGGCAAACGCAATGTCACGCGCCATGCCAACACATTTGCGATTCTCTTCGACATCGCAGATGCGAAAAAGCAGGCGAGTATCGTGAAAAACGTGCTGGACAATCCCGCAATTGCGCCGATTACCACGCCGTATTTCAAGTTCTTTGAATTGTGGGCGCTTTGCAAAATCGGAAGAACCGCCGAAGCGCTCGACCGTGTGCGTGACTACTGGGGCGGAATGCTGGCGCTGGGAGCCACAACCATTTGGGAACAGTTTGATCCCAAACAAAGCTTCCCGGAACACTATGGCATGTACGGCTTGAAATATGACCGCAGTCTTTGCCATGCGTGGGGAGCCGGCCCGATTTACCTGCTGGGCGCATATTACATGGGCTTGCGGCCGACTGCGCCGGGTTATCAAACATTCACAGTCGCACCGAATGCCGAATCGACAGACAGTTTTGAAGGCGTTGTGCCGTTGCCGGACGGACGGGTGAAAATCAGCCTGAAAGACGGTCGAATCACGGCGTGTGCAAGCCGTGACGGCGGTGAGCTTCTCTGGAACGGAAAGCGCGCCGCATTGCCGGCAAACAAAACGGTAATACTGTAAAAAACGAACCATGCGGAGGATGCTTCAAATCGGGCATTCTCCGCCGTTTGGCATACGGGAGTGAATAACATTGAAACGCAAAAAACTATCCTTTAATCGAACTCTGACCGCTATTATTTTAATCGGTTATATTTCGCTGATTATATTGCTTTTGCTGAATATGTTCAATTCCATGTATGCTTCCCGACAAGCGCAGGTTCGCTCAGAGCGCGAAGCCATGAATGCCTGCGTGGAACAGCTTACCTCCGCTATGGATACGCTGGATACGAACGCCTATGATGTGTGGGACTCCGACCGCAATTTTCAGGCATTATCCGGCCATCAGAGTGAGACGAAGAATTACGAAAGTGCCTACTATCTGACCCAGTCGCTGAACAACCGATTCCTGCCGAACAATTCGATGCACGGCTTCATCGTCTTCTATGAAGG
>CAVHAH010000045.1:0-12299 GCA_963633785.1 bacterium | reverse complement strand
AGGACGGCACGCTGCCCGAGACCGAGAAGCAGCTGGTGCCCTGCGTGGCCATCACCGCTGAGAACGTCGATAAGCTGTCCGCTTTCGTGTACTCCGGCGACTAATCTCCAGATGCTGAACATGGGCGGGGATGCTTTAATCCCCGTCCTTTTTAGAAGCTATGCAGAATGCGTTTCTAGGGCGTGTTTCTAAAATTCCCTAAACTGCAATTTTGGCATCTTTTCCGCCATCTTTGCGTCTGAAAGCCTTGATTTAGCCCCGCTAAACCTGCGGCTTCCATCCTTAATCTGACGAAAAATCTGCTCGAACTTGCAGTTTTTCCTTTTAGAAACACGCCCTAAAAATGCCGGGCGTAGGCGTTTTAGAAAAGCACTCTCGAAGAGAAGATGATAAAGGAGTCTCCGCTATGAAAAAGAAAATCATCGCAATTGTCTTTGCAGTACTCATCGTGGTATTTCTCTGCTGTTCCGCAAAGGTGATTGACAAGGGTACGGAAGGGCAGTACACCGGAGAAGTCAGCTTCGATGCAACCGCATCCGTAGACAGCGACTGGGAGAAGGTTGTCGAAGAAATCACCGGCAACGCACAGGATATCACGGCTGTTGATCTGACGGCTCTGGGCGACGGCAAAGCCGTGAAGCTCACGGGCACAATCAGCGCTTTTGAATCCAAGGCCAGCGGCAAGAAGAATTCCATCACCGTTGTTCCCGACGGATACACCGGCAACGCCGTGTTCGTTGTGCAGCTGGGCTCGATTTATTCCGGTACGTCCGTGCGTGACACGCAGACGCTCAAGACCTTCGCAGACTTCACCAATCAGACCGAATGGAGTCAGTATGCCAAGGAACTCAACGCCCGCATCGACGAGCTGGTGGTCGCCCCGTTGGCGATTGACGAGAGCGCTCAGGGCAAGACGATTACCCTTATCGGTGCCGCAACGGCTTCCGGCGACGAGGTAACCATCACGCCCGTGTCCATGACCATTGAATGACAGGAGGGTGCATAAATGTTTGATGATCCCAATGTAGTGCTTCACTGCGAGAAGATCGAAAAGGTCTATCCCGGAACGAAGGCGCTGGATCAGGTATCCTTCGATCTGCTCAAGGGCAAGGTCAACGTGCTGGTCGGCGAAAACGGCGCAGGCAAGAGCACGCTGATGAAGATGATTGCAGGCATCGAGCGGCCGAGCGCAGGCAAGATGTATATGGACGGCGAAGAGGTTTTCTTCAAGGATACAAACGCCGCCCGTGCCAAGGGCATCGGCATCATCCATCAGGAACTGAGCCTCTTCCCGAACCTGAGCGTTTATCAGAACATTTATATGTGCCACGAAAAGCGCAAGGGACTCTTCCTGGATGATAAGGCGCATCTCGAGGGTGCTCAGCGGATTCTCAAGCACCTCGAGCATGAGATTCCCCCGGAGACGCTGGTGGGCAATCTGCGCGTCGGTCAGCAGCAGATGGTTGAAATCGCGCGCAACCTGGTGGAAAACGACCTGCGCGTACTCATCATGGACGAGCCGACTTCCTCGCTGTCCGCAGCGGAGGTAAAGGTGCTGTTCAAGATTATGCGCGAGCTGCTCCAGCAGGGCATTTCCATCGTTTACATTTCTCACCGCCTGGAAGAAATCATGGAAATCGGCGACCACGTTACGGTGCTGCGTGACGGCAAGTATGTGGCGGATGCCGATATCAAGGACATCGACCTTTCGTGGATTGTTGAAAACATGGTCGGCAAGAACACCCAGTATCACCGCTTCACCCGCACGGTGGATTTGGACAAGGCCGAGAAGGTGTTGGAAATCAATCACCTTTGCCTGCCCAAGAGCGGCGGCGGCTGGCTGCTCGACGATGTGAATATGTACCTGAAGAAGGGCGAGGTGCTGGGCATCTACGGTCTGCTGGGTGCGGGACGAAGCGAGCTGTTCGAATGCCTGATGGGCATGCATCCCGAACACACGGGCGAGGTTATCTATCAGGGCAAGGTTATGAAAATCGGCGAAATCGTCGATCAGCTGAATGCCGGATTTGCGCTCGTGCCGGAAGATCGTCAGATGCAGGGTCTGGTGCAGAGTTTGGACATCTGCAAGAACGCCTCTCTGGCTTCGCTGAACCGCTTCCGCAAGGGCGGCTTGATGAATTACGCGGCTGAGGAAAAGGCCGTGGATGAGCAGATTACCGATTTGCACATCAAGGTTGCCGATAAGCATCTGCCGATTCTCTCGCTCTCCGGCGGCAATCAGCAGAAGGTGGTTATCGCCAAGGGTCTGATGACCAACCCGACCGTGCTGTTGATGGACGAACCGTCCCGAGGCATCGACATCGGCGCAAAAACCGAGGTCTTTGAAATCATTCACGAGTTCTCCGAGCGCGGACTTTCGATTATCGTCATTTCCTCCGAACTCAAGGAGATTATGGCCATCGCCGACCGCATCTATGTGCTTTCCAACGGCAAGTGCACGGGCGAATTGAGCGGCGACGAAATCACCGAGGACAACCTCGTGCGCGCTTCCTACGCAGGTCTTGGCACCGGCAAGGGTGCATGATAATCAGAATGGAGTGAACTGATATGAAAAAGAATAAAAACCAGCTGATGATGACCCTGCTGAAGGGACGTACTTTCATTGTGTTGATCCTTCTGGTCATCTTCTTCAGCTTTGCTTCCAAATCTTTCCTGCAGGCCAGCACGCTGACGATGGTCGCCAAGCACGTGGCTCTGTACGGTATCCTCGCGCTGGGCATGACCTTCGTTATCATCACCGGCGGCATCGACCTTTCCGTCGGCTCCGTTGTCGGCTTAACGGGCATGCTGGCAGGCGGTCTGATTCAAGAGGGTCTGACCATCGGCGGCAAGACCATCTACTTCTCCGTGCCCGCCATCATCGTTCTGATGCTGCTTATGGGCTGCCTTATCGGCGTTATCAACGGCTTGATTATCACCAAGCTGAAAGTTGCCGCATTCATTACCACGTTGGGCACCATGTACATCTGCCGCGGTTTTGCAAACCTGCGCTCCGGCGGCGCAACCTTCCCCAAGATTGCAGGTTATGAAGGCCTGGGCAATGTGGGTCTGAAGTCTTTGGGCACGAACTGGTTCGGCATTCCCGCAGGCGTATACGTGTTTGCGGTGCTGGCGGTTGTGGCGGCCATTCTGCTCAAGCGCACCTCTTTCGGCTGGCATGTTCTGGCAGTCGGCGGCAATGAAAAGTCCGCGCGCCTCTCCGGTATCAAGAGCGACAAAGTCAAGATTCTCGTTTACACCATCTCCGGCTTCTGCGCCGCATGGATCGGTCTGATTAACACCGCACAGCTTTCCGCAGCGCATCCGGCTTCCGGTGAAGGCTGGGAAATGAACGCCATTGCGGCAACGGTTCTGGGCGGCACGTCCATGGCGGGCGGCTCCGGCACGATTGTCGGAACGATCGTCGGCGCATTCGTTATCGGCGTTATCAACGACGGTATGACGATGTGCGGCGTATCCGAATTCTGGCAGAAGATTATCCGCGGCGCCGTGATTATTCTCGCCGTTGTTATCGACCAGACCCAGCGCAATCTGGAAGCCAAGATGAGCCTGCAGATTCGCAACGAAATCAAGTAATAAAGACCCATCGAATTCATTCGGCGGCGAATCCGGGCACGCCTTTCCCGCTGTCGGTCGGTTGAAAATCTTTTTGAGGCTCAACCGCCCTCTCGGATTACCGCCCGTTGAATCGGTGTATCCACCGGAAACGAGGTAAAAAATATGAAAGCACATATCAAGCTGGGCTATGCACCCACGAGAAGAGCCATCTTCAGTGCACCCGCGGCCATTGAATTTCGCGGCTTGATTGCCAATCGTCTGCGTGAGCTGAATGTGGATTTCGTGGATATCGACGATATCAACGAAGAAGGACTGCTCTATGACGATGCCGGCCTTGAGAAGATTATCGCCAAGTTTAAGGCCGAAAAGGTGGACGGACTCTTCCTGCCCCATGCGAACTTCGGCACCGAATACGAATGCGGACGTTTGGCGAAGGCGCTGGGCGTGCCGGTGCTGCTTTGGGGACCGCGCGATGAGCGCCCCGATGAAAACGGTATGCGCCTGCGCGACAGCCAGTGCGGTCTGTTTGCCACAGGCAAGGTGCTTCGGCGCTTCAAGGTGCCCTTCACCTATATGAACAACTGCAATCTGACCGATCCCGAATTCGAGCGCGGCGTTCGCGACTTTATCGCCGTTTGCAACGTGGTCAAGGTTTTCCGCCATACCCGCATACTGCAAATCGGTCCTCGCCCGTTCGACTTCTGGAGCACCATGTGCAACGAGGGCGAACTGCTGGAGAAATTCAACATTCAGCTTTCGCCGATTCCGCTGCCGGAGCTTTACGCCGAAATGCGCAAGTGGCGTGAAGAAAAGACCGAGGTCGAAAAGGTTGTCGCCTATTGCCATGAGAACATGATCTGCAAGATTGAAGACGAATACCTGCATCGCGTGGCGGAGCTCAAGGTTTCCATGAAAGCGCTTGTGGAAAAGTACGGCTGCAATGCCGTGGCCATTCAGTGCTGGAACGCCCTGCAGGATGAAATCGGCATCATGCCCTGCGCCGCCAATGCCCTGCTGAATGAAGAAGGCATCCCGGTGGTTTGCGAGACCGATATTCACGGCGCAATCTCTCAGCTGATGGCGGAAGCCGCCTCCATGAACGAGCGGCGCGTGATGTTCTCCGACTGGACGGTGCGCCATCCCGACAACGACAACGGCGAACTGCTTCAGCACTGCGGTCCGTGGCCGATCAGCGTTGCCCGTGAAAAGCCCACAATCTGCGTTCCCGTTGCGTTCCCGCAGAACGGTGCAGTTTCCGCAGAAGCCAAGCACGGTCAGATGAGCCTGGTGCGCTTCGACGGCGACGACGGTGAATACTCCGTTTTGCTGGGTCATGCGCGCGGCATCGACGGCCCCTGGACGCGCGGCACCTACGTTTGGGTTGCGGTCAACAACCTCAAGCGCCTGGAGGCGAAGGTGGTCGAAGGCCCGTACATTCACCATGTGGCGGCCATTCACGGCGATGTGGTTCCGGTAATCTACGAAGCATGTAAGTATCTGGGCATCAAGCCTGATCTCTATGATCCCATCGAGGAGCAGGTTCAGGCGTATCTGCACGGCGAAGACGTTGTATTTAATGAGGTGTAAGTATGCAAAATTTGAAAGCATTGTCCTATAAGCTGCGCCGGGACGTGGTCGATATGATCATGGCGGGCAAGGCGGGACACATTGGCGGCGACATGTCCGTGATGGAAACGCTGGTATCGATTTACTTCCACACCATGAACATCACGCCCGAAAATCAGACCGATCCCGCACGCGATATGTTCGTGATGAGCAAGGGTCATTGCGTGGAAGCGCTCTATGCGGTGCTGGCCGAAAAGGGATTCTTCCCCATCGAGCAGGTCATCAAGGAGTATTCACAGTTCGGCAGTCCGTTCATCGGTCACCCGAACAACAAATTGCCGGGCATCGAGATGAATTCCGGTTCGCTGGGTCACGGTCTGCCGGTGGCTATCGGCATGGCGCTGGCCAAGAAGATGGACAAACTGCCCTCCCGCGTCTATGTGGTCATGGGCGACGGCGAGCTGGCGGAAGGTTCCGTTTGGGAAGGCGCAATGAGCGCAACCCAGTATAAGCTGGATAACCTGGTAGCCGTGATTGACCGCAACCGCCTGCAGATTTCGGGCGGCACGGAAGATGTTATGCATCAGGATTCCTGCGAAGAGCGCTTTGCGGCATTCGGCTGGAATGTTCTGAGCGTTGACGGCAATGATATCAACGCCATGAATGCGGCGTTCGATCAGGCGAAGGAAGTCAAGGGCAAGCCCACGCTCATTGTTGCGAATACCGTTAAGGGCTGCGGCTCTCCGGTTATGGAAAACAAGGCGTCCTGGCATCATCATGTGCCGACGCAGGAAGAATACGAGCAGATTATGGCAGACCTGAAGGCACGGGAGGAGGCAGCTGAGCATGAATAAGATTACGAATCGTCAGATCATCTGCGAGGTGCTCTCGGAGCACGCCAAGGAAGATAAGAGCATCGTTGTGCTCTGCAGCGACTCTCGCGGCTCGGCCTCGCTGGCACCCTTCTCCAAGGAATTCCCGGAACAGTTCGTTGAAGTCGGCATCGCCGAACAGGATTTGGTCGGCATTGCGGCAGGTCTTGCCAAGTGCGGCAAGAAGGCGTATGCGGCCTCTCCGGCGAGCTTCCTTTCCACCCGCTCCTATGAGCAGGCGAAAGTTGATTGCGCCTATTCGAACACGAATGTCAAGCTCATCGGCATCAGCGGCGGCGTGAGCTACGGCGCACTGGGTATGAGCCATCATTCCGCACAGGATATTGCCGCCATGTCGGCGATTCCGAATATGCGCGTGTATCTGCCCAGCGACCGTTTCCAGACGCGCTGTTTGTTCGAGGCACTGCTGAAGGACGAAAAGCCCGCCTATATCCGCATCGGCAGAAACGCCGTTGAAGATGTCTATGAAGAGGGAAATGTGCCCTTTGAAATGGACAAGGCAACGCTCGTGAACGATGGCAATGATGTGCTGATTGTCGCTTGCGGCGAGATGGTCAAGCCGGCCAAGGATGCGGCGGCACTGCTCAAGGAACAGGGCATCGGCGCGGCTGTGCTGGATATGTACTGCGTAAAGCCGCTGGACGCTCAAGGCCTTCTGAAAGCGGCGGCGGGGAAGAAGCTGGTGGTCAGCGTGGAAGAACACGCCCCGTTCGGAGGCCTGGGCAGCATGGTCAGCCAGGTCATCGGCGCAAACGACCCGAAGAAGGTTATCAACATTGCTCTGCCGGACGCTCCGGTGATTACGGGAACGTCGCAGCAGGTGTTCGACCACTACGGCATGAATGCCGCGGGCATTGCGCAAAGCGTTTTGAAGGAACTGAAATAAAAAGAGACAGCGCATCGGAGAATCACTTCGGTGCGCTGTTTAAAAGAGGGATAGCATGAGCAAATACATACTCAGCATAGACCAGTCCACGCAGGGCACGAAGGCACTGCTCTTTGATGAAAAGGGCGCACTGCTCTGCCGCGCGGATATGCCCCATCGCCAGATTATCAACGATTTGGGTTGGGTGGAGCACGACCCGGAAGAAATCATGCGCAACACGCTGCAGGTTGTGAAGGATGTTGCGGCGAAAGCGGGCATCGACAAAAACGAAATCGCTGCGCTCGGCATCAGCAATCAGCGAGAAACTTCCGTGGCATGGGATCGCAAAACGGGCAAGCCGGTTTATAACGC
Source organism: bacterium (assembly GCA_963633785.1). GTDB lineage: Bacteria > Bacillota > Clostridia > Christensenellales > Aristaeellaceae > Faecivicinus. The sequence continues at coordinate 5,024 of CAVHAH010000045.1, read as the reverse complement.
CATCGTCTGGCAGTGCGCTCGAGGCAAGGCCATTACCGAAGCGCTTGAAAAACAGGGCTATGCAAACGAAATCAAAGCCAAGACGGGTCTTCAGCTCTCGCCCTATTTCCCTGCGGCAAAGCTGGCGTGGATTATGCAGAATGTCGAGGGCGTGAAGGAACGTGCCCTGCGGGGCGAAATCTGCGTGGGCACGATTGACAGCTGGCTCGTATACAATTTAACGAAGGGCGAACGCTTCCAAACGGATTATTCCAACGCTTCACGCACACAGCTGTTCAACATCACCGAACTGAAGTGGGACAAGGCGCTGTCGGAGCTCTTCGGCATTCCCGAATGCTGTATGGCGCAGGTCACCGATTCAAACGGCGATTTCGGGCACACCGATTTCGACGGCTGGCTGGATGCGCCCATCCCGATTTGCGGCGTGTTGGGCGATAGCCACGGCGCACTCTTCGGACAGGGCTGTCTGAATCGCGGTATGGTCAAAACGACCTACGGAACGGGTTCCTCCATCATGATGAATATCGGCGATACGCCCGTATTCTCCGATCAGGGCGTGGTCACCTCGCTGGCATGGAGCATGAACGGCAAGGCGGAATACGTGCTGGAGGGCAACATCAACTATACCGGTGCGGTTATCAGCTGGTTGAAGGATGATTTGAAGCTGATTGCCAATCCCGGAGAAACGCAGGCACTGGCGGAACAGGCCAATCCGCAGGATACGACCTATCTCGTGCCGGCATTCTCGGGCTTGGGAGCACCCCACTGGGACAGCAATGCCAAGGCGACCATCACGGGCATGACGCGCCTGACGGGCAAAAACGAGGTCGTTCGCGCGGCCGTGGAAAGCATTGCCTATCAGATTACGGACGTGGTGCGTGCAATGAGCAAGACTTCGGGCATCGACATTCCCGAATTGCGTGTGGACGGCGGTCCTACGCACAACGGTTATCTGATGCAGTTCCAGAGCGATATGCTGGGCATTCCCGTGCTCATTCCGGACACCGACGAACTTTCGGGCATCGGCGCGGCGTATATGGCGGGTCTGTCCGCGGGATTGTTTGATGAGAAGGTTTTTTCGGTGCTGGGCAGACGACAATTCGCTCCGAATATGCCTGCCGAGACGCGTGAAAAGAAATACGGCGGCTGGCTGGAAGCCCTGCAAAGAACACGGTCGAAATAAGAAATTCTCAGCCGAACGGAAAACCCCCGAAAAGGCGGCGTGGGTCATCTTTCGATGTACCGCACGCCGCTTTTCGCTTGCGGCAACGGCATTCAAAGGAACGGAAGCACTTTCGAAATACCTCGCTTTGTGCTATAATCAAGGTAAATAAATGCTCGGCGTGATTTGTAAGGAGTAATGAGAATATGCTGCATCCGGGTTTATACGAACAAATCATCAATCATGCGCTCGACAGCGAGCTGAAGGAGATTCCCGAAGCCTGCAAAGCCGTTGCACCCATTGACAAAGCCGAGGCTTCGGGGGTATTGGCGCAGTATTTGGCGGATGTGTTTCGGAAGGGACTGGACAATGTTGCGGATAACGGCGGGGATATCTCCGACCAAATCGAGCTTGCCAATCGGATTGTCGGCATCATTCAAACCGCCACAGGGGAATCGGATTTTGCGGAAATGGGCGTAGAAAAACGCGCGCAGCAGCTTTTGGCGCTTTTGCGAAAAACGGATGCCCGCCTTGCGGCAGGGAAGACCGCCGCGGATATCAGCCGCCCGCAAACCTCCATTGCGCAAAGCTCGCTCTTTACGGGGGCCGTGCATGAGCCGCAGATGTATACCGAACTGAAAAAGGAGATTGAATCCGCCGACCGCATCGATATGCTGGTGTCCTTCGTAAAGTGGAGCGGCCTGCGCCTGATTATCGACGAATTGCGTGAATTCACCGTGAACGGCGGTCAACTGCGCATCATCACCACCTCTTATATGGGCGCCACCGACATCAAAGCCGTTGAAGAACTGCGCAAGCTGCCCAATACATATATCAAAGTCAGCTATGATACAAAGCGCACCCGATTGCATGCCAAGACCTATGTCTTTTACAGAAACAGCGGATTCACAACCGCCTATGTGGGTTCGTCGAACCTTTCCAACGCCGCAATTTCGGGCGGCCTCGAATGGAATGTGAAAGTCACCTACAAGGATTTGCCCGAGACCATCGACAAAATCAACGCCACATTCGAAAGCTATTGGAATTCAACGGAGTTTGAATACTATTCCGAGAGTCAGAAGGAACGCCTTGCCCGTGCACTGCGTGCGGAAAAATATTTCGATTCCGATTCCGAACGGATTTACACGATGGAGATTGCGCCGTATTCCTATCAGCAGGAAATTCTCGATAAGCTCGATGCCGAACGCAATGTGCGCGGCAATATGCGCAATCTGGTGGTGGCCGCCACGGGAACGGGAAAAACGGTCGTTTCCGCATTGGATTACAAACGCTTTCGCAAACAGCATCCCGATAAGCCGTGCAGACTTCTGTTCGTTGCGCATCGGGAAGAGATTCTGAAGCAGAGCCTTTATACGTTTCGTGCCGTTTTGAAGGATGCGAATTTCGGAGAAATGTTTGTCGGAAATTATAAGCCCGACAGCATCGACAATCTTTTCATTTCCATACAGACATTCAATTCACAACGATTTGCCGAAAAAACCGCTTCGGATTTCTACAATTACATTGTGGTTGACGAATTTCACCATGCCGCCGCGCCCACTTATCGGAATTTGCTGGAATATTATCACCCCGATATTCTGCTCGGTCTAACCGCAACGCCCGAACGCATGGACGGCAAGAGCATTCTCCCGTATTTCTCAAACCGCATCGCCGCTCAGATTCGCCTGCCCGAAGCCGTTGATCGGAAATTGCTTTGCCCGTTTCAGTATTTCGGCATTACCGACACCGTCAACCTCGACAATCTGAAATGGAGCAGGGGCGGTTACGATAAAAAAGAGCTGTCCAATATCTATACAATCAGCGGGACGATGGCCGAACGCCGTGCGGATTCGGTTGTTCGGGCGGTGCTCAAATATGTAACCGACATTCACGATGTCAAGGGGCTTGGGTTTTGCGTGTCCGTGGAACATGCGGAATTCATGAGCCGTTATTTCAACGAACACGGCATTCCCGCCATGCATCTAACGGGAAATTCTCCCGAAGCGCAAAGAGATTCCGCCAAGCAAAAGCTGGTGCAGGGCGATATTCGCTTTATCTTCGTTGTGGATATCTATAATGAAGGCGTGGATATTCCCGAGGTCAACACCGTGCTCTTCCTGCGCCCCACCGAATCGCTGACCGTTTTCCTGCAGCAGCTGGGGCGTGGCTTGCGATTGTGCGAGGGCAAGGATTGCTTAACCGTGCTGGATTTCATCGGTCAGGCCAATCGCAAATACAATTTCGAAGAGAAATTCGCCGCACTGCTTACCAACACCACCCACGGCATGATTCGGGAAATCAAAAACGGCTTTGTTTCCGTTCCCAAGGGCTGCTATATCCGATTGGAAAAGAAAGCGGAAAAATACATTTTGGAGAATATCCGAGCGTCCTACGGAAACAGCACAGGCCTTGTTTCCCGAATCGCAACCTTTGAATCGGATACGGGGCTTTCGCTTAATTTAGGGAATTTCCTGGATTATTATCATATCGAACCCCGATTGCTTTATAAGTATGCTTCATTCTCCCGAATGTGCGTGCGTGCGGAAACAATGGAGGATTTTAATGAACCGTCGGAGGAGATTCTCACGAAGGCATTCACCCGATTCGCCGTTGTCGATTCCCGAAGATGGATTCGCTTTCTGCTGAATCTGCTGCCCAATCTGAAAAATACGGATTTTGCGGCGCTTGCGCCCGTTGAACGGCGAATGCTTCAGATGTTTTATATCACCGTTTGGGGAAAAGCCGCCGAGGATTCAAACGGCGATGAGGCGCTCGTCAATCTTCGTGCGCTTGCCGACAGCAAGCATATGCTGAATGAATTGATTGCCCTTTTGCGGTATCGGTATGAGCACATTGATTTTCTCGATGCGCCCGTGGATTTGGGGTTTGATTGTCCGTTAGACCTTCATTGCACGTATACCCGAGATCAACTGCTCGTCGCCATGGATTTCATGAAGCCCGCCACCGTGCGTGAAGGCGTGAAATGGCTTCCGGAGAAGCAAATCGATGTGCTGTTTGTAACGCTCAATAAGTCCGACAAAGACTATTCACCCACAACGATGTACAACGACTATTCAATCAACGAAACCCTGTTTCATTGGCAAAGCCAGAGCACGACCGCAGAAGGCGCATCCGTCGGTCAGCGGTATATTCATCATCGCAGTCGGGGCAGTAAGGTGCTGCTCTTCGTGCGTGAATTCAAAACCGACCGACTCACGGGAGGTGCGGCGGCGTACACATTCCTGGGAACGGCGGAATATGTGAATCACGTCGGTTCACGCCCCATGAACATAACCTGGAAACTGGATAAGCCCATCCCCGCGCGATTCCTGAAAAAAACGAATAAGCTGATTGTCGGATAAAAAAACCACGGCACCGTTTGCAGTGCCGTGGTTTTTTTCGGGTTGATTACTGAATGTTCCAGCCGGAGCCTTCGCCGATGAATCCGACGAATTGGCTGAGCAGCTGCGTCCAGGTCGTCCAGTCGTGTCCGCCGCCGACGATGGAATAGCTGTGTTCCACGCCGTTTTCCGTCAGCCATGCATCCACATTGTCCGCACCTGCGGAGTTCTGATCGCCGCCGAAGGAGTTGCGGTCGGTGATGCCGCCGCCCACGAGAATCTTCTTGCTTTCGGCGTTGGCTACAACGTTGGCAAGCAGGGTGTTGTAGTCCTCTTCGTAAACGGGGCGCAGGGCCTTGTATTCATCGCCGGCCTTTGCATCATCGGCGGTCTTGAAATACTTGTCGGCGCCGCTGAAGAAGCCGTAGTAATCAAAGAGGTCGTTTGCGGTCATCCAGATTTGCGTGGTCGCCACGCCGCCCATGGAGGTGCCGATGATGGAACGGTGCTGAGCATCTGCG
>CAVHAH010000044.1:6342-12334 GCA_963633785.1 bacterium | reverse complement strand
CCTGCGATCGAATCATGCGCGTGATGGCGCAGTTCGAGGCCCGCAGCTTTGAGGAGCTGTTTCAGGGCGTGAAGAAAATCGAATGGGAGAAAATGCTTCCGGAGGATGCACGCTTTCCGATTCGCGCCAAATGCGTGAAATCACAGCTGATGAGCCCGTCGGACGTTCAGAAAATCGCCAAGCGCGCGATGGTCGAGCGAATGAAAAACGCTTACGGAACGGACTGGTTTTCGGAAACGGGTGCGCTGTTTCAGGTGGATATTTCCATTCGAGACGATATGGTAACCGTGTGCGTGGATGCTTCGGGCGAGCCGCTTTCCAAGCGGGGATATCGCACGTGGAACGGCGAAGCGCCCTTGCGTGAAACACTGGCGGCGGCACTGGTTTTGCAAAGCGGTTGGCATCCGTGGCAGCCGCTGGTAGACCCCTGCTGCGGAACGGGCACGATTCTGATTGAGGCGGCATTCATCGCAACCTCCCGCGCGCCCGGACTGACCCGCCGATTCGCAATGGAGGCGTGGCCGGTGGTGAATCACGATTACGAGAAAATCGAGGAGATTCGTCGGGAAGCGAAGATGAAGTTCGAAGAAGGTCTGAAGCGGCCGCTGAATATCTTCGGTTCGGACATCAATCCCGAAGCCATCGAGCTGGCACGGCGCCATGTGAAGCAGGCCGGTCTGGAGGGCAGAATCCGCCTGGCGGTCAGAGATTTGCGTGATCTTACGATTGTCGATGAACCGGGCGTGTTCATTGCCAATCCGCCGTACGGCGAACGCCTGGACAACTCCCGTGCCGCACATGCCGTGGCGAAACAGCTGGGGCTTTTGCAGATGCGTCATCCCGATTGGACGCTGTGCGCATTCTCCGCCGATATGGGCTTTGAACGGGAATACGGACGCCGGGCCACCCGCCGCAGACGCTACTACAACGGGCGCATCGAATGTGAATACCATATCTTTGAACGATTTTCGCGAGGTGAATCCCGATGAAACCGATTTTTAATCGCGCTCCCCTGAATGCCAATTCCCTTTCTCCGCTGCCGCTGGGCTCAATCAAGCCCGAAGGCTGGCTGCTCGATCAGCTGCGCACGCAGGCAAACGGTCTTTCCGGAAAGCTCTGGAAGATTTGGGACGATGTGAATGAAAACTGCGCATGGCTGGGCGGCGACGGCGACGGCTGGGAACGTGCGCCGTATTATCTGGACGGCCTGATTCCGCTGGCGTGGGCATTGGACGATGCGGAGCTTAAAAAAGTCTGCATGCGCTATATCGAGTGGATTCTGGGCAGCGCACGGGAAGACGGCTGGTTCGGTCCCGAAAAAAACGAAGACTACTGGCCTTTGATGGTTGCGCTCAAGGCGCTGCGGCAGTATTTCACCGCCACCAACGACAAGCGTGTGCTGGTGTTGATGGACAATTTCTTCAAATATGAATACCGTTCGCTTGCGCAGAAGCCGCTGAAAAACTGGGCGGTTGCGCGCGGCGGCGAAAATATGGAACTGGTTGAATGGCTGTACAATTTAACCGGTCAGGAATACCTCATCAAGCTGCTGCAGAAACTGCGCGCGCAGACGCTCGATTGGGCGAATGAATTCCACACCTTCCCGAATGCGGGCGCCATGTCCCGCACGATGAAGTGGGATCGCCTGGTGGAAGGCCAGCAGGACGAACGCAAGGAAGGCTCGGAGCTTTCGGGGGAATCACGCCCGTATTTCCAGAGCCGCTTCCATTTCTCTCACGGCGTGAATGTCGCCATGGGATTGAAAACGCCCGGCGTTGTGAATCTGTTCAAGTCCGGCTTCAAGGAGCAGGGCGGCTTCGCATTCGGCTGGGAAAAGCTGATGAAGCACCACGGCGTGGCGAACGGCATGTTCACCTGCGATGAGCATCTCAACGGCGCCAACCCGATTCAGGGAACGGAGCTTTGCGCAATCGTGGAAGCGATGTATTCCATGGAAACGCTGATTGCTTCGGGCGATTACGGTTCGCTTCCCTATGATGTGCTGGAAAAAATCGCATTCAACGCACTGCCGGCGGCATTCTCGCCGGATATGAATGCGCATCAGTATGACGAACAGGTGAATCAGATTCGCGCCACCAACGAGAAACATCACTGGTACAACAATTCCGATGATGCCAACGTGTTCGGCTTTGCACCGAATTTCGGATGCTGCACGGCGAATTATCATCAGGGCTGGCCGAAATTTGCGGCGAGCTTGTGGATGGCAACGAAGGACGGCGGCTTGTCTGCCGTGAGCTATGCGCCGTGCACCGTTCGGGCGATGCTCTGCGATGTGCCCGGACGCATCACGGTTTCGGGCGGCTATCCGTTCGGTGAAACCGTTGAAATCACGGTTGCGGTGAAACAGCCTGTGGAATTCCCGCTGTATCTGCGCATTCCCGGATGGGCACGCCAGCCGATGGTGTATCTGCCCGACGGCGAAATCATGCGCGTGCGTGCGGGCGAAACCACCTGCGTGCGCAGAAAGTGGCGCAGCGGCGACACGGTAAAGCTCGAATTGCCGCAGCAGCCGAGATTGACCAAGTGGTATCACCAGTCCGTTGCGGTGGAGCTCGGGCCGCTTCTGATGGCCTTTGCACCGCACGAGGATTGGAATCAGACCCAAAACGGCGATTGGGAAGTGACCACGCAGGACCGTTGGAACTGGGCACTGCTGCGTGATGAGCCGATGAAGGTGGTTCGTGAAGGCGAACGCAAGCAGGCATTCGGCAAAGAGGACCACGGCGTTACGGTGCTGGCGAAGGCCACGCAGGTTGAATGGCCGATGGACGGCGCGGATACGGGTGCGGTTCCGATGTCCGTGAAAACCAATATGCACGCTCAGGTGATGGAGCTGGTGCCGTTTGGCGACACCTGTTTGCGCATTGCGCAGTTCCCGACCTGCCTGATGCCGGCAAAACAGTAAAGGCACATTCGGTGTTACTCAAAACAGAATCGCTGTCATGCTCCGTGACAGCGATTTTCCGCAAAGAAGAACAATGCCGCCGCCCGATTCGGCGGAGATTCAGGAATGAGATATGAAAATTTCAAAGCAGGATGCACTGACATGGTTTGAATTCTTCTCGGAACTGCCCGAAGAAGAAGGACTTCTCCCGAATCAAACGGAAATCGCATACGCGGCGCTCGCCCAAATCGAAGCGGCGGTGGAAAAGAAGGTTCGCGAAATGAGCGAAGGCATTCCCAATCTGCATTCGCTTCAGGGGCGCACGACCTTCGTGGGTGATCCCGAAAAATTCCCGAAGGGATGCCGCTCGTGTCTGCTGGGCACGGGCTTGAGCGCCATTCGCAAAACCAACAAGTGCAATGTCGAATGCCGATTCTGTTACAATTACGGCGAACTGGATTGCCAGCCGCCCATCGGCGAAGGCCTGTGGGAAATCGGCGGAACGAAGTTTTACGAGCGCGATTTGGAATTGCTGCTGAGCATGGGCAATCGGCCGACGGGCGTGGCGTATGTGTATCTCGAACCGTTCATGGAAATCGAGAAATACTATTCCGTGATTCGCATATTCAAACAGGCGGGCATTCACCAGCACCTGTATACCAACGGAACGCTTGCGAACGAAGAAAACCTGCGTGCGCTCGGCGAAGCAGGTTTGGACGAACTGCGATTCAACCTGGGCGCATCGAACTGCTCGGATAAGGTAATCGGCAACATTGCGATTGCGAAAAAGTATATTCCGCATGTCGGCATCGAAACGCCCATGACCCGTGAATTCGAAGCGCAGTTTTTCAAAAAGAAGGATGCGATTCTCGCCACGGGCGTTGATTTCATGAACTGTGCGGAACTGCATCTGAATCCGAACAACCTCGGAAACTATTTCGGAGAAAGCATGTATATGACCCGCCTGGGCTATCTTTCGCCGATTTTCAGCCGCCTGATTACCCGAAAAATCATGCGCGCGGCGGGCGAAGAGGGCTGGAATCTCGTGGTGCATGATTGCTGCAACGAAACCAAATTCGCCCGTGATTTGAATCTCCGCGCCAAAGAGGGCGGCTGGTTCGGCGCAAGCAGCTACGGCTGTGAATTCGACGGCATTCCCTATGCCGCATTCCTGCCGACACTTCGAGATCCCGATATCGTGTTCGAGGAAGAAGAGGAACTGCCTTACGGTTACCGCCCCGGCGACATTGTGTTATAAGGAGAACGGAGAATGCGATATTCCGTGCTTTTGTGGGATGTAGACGGCACGCTGCTTGATTTTCTTGCGGCGGAAAAGGCCGCCATTCGCGCGTGTTTTCACCATTTCAATCTGGGCGAAATCACCGATGAGCAGATTCGGCAGTATTCCGAAATCAACAAACGCTATTGGGAACGCCTTGAACGGGGAGAAATCACGAAACACGAAGTGCTGGTCGGGCGCTTTCGGGAGCTTTTCGAACGGCTCGGTCGGGATACTTCGGTGGTAGAGGCTTTCAACGATCGGTATCAAATCAGCCTGGGCGACACAATCGTATATTGCGACAACAGCCTGCAGCTGCTTCAATCGCTGCAAGGGCAGGTTCGGCAATACGCCGTTTCCAACGGAACCGTTATTGCGCAAACGAAAAAGCTCAGGCAATCGGGACTGGGTGCGTGCATGAACGGCGTGTTTCTGTCCGAAGAAATCGGATGCGAAAAGCCGTCGAAGGCGTTTTTCGATGCGGTGTTCGAGCAAATCGATGCCCAACCCCGTGAATGCCTGATTATCGGCGATTCACTGACGAGCGACATTCAAGGCGGAATCAATGCGGGCATTGCGACCTGCTGGTACAATCCGCATCATCAGGTGAATGCGAAGGGCATACGGCCGAATTATGAAATCCGTTCGCTTTGGGAAGTGCCGAAACTGATTCGGACGCAGGGCGAAAATTAACGCAATTCGGCTTGTCGCAAAGCGTGAAAGCAAGTATAATCACAATGAATTCAATAGAAGACAGTTCGAGGCCCTCCTGTCTGAAGGGGAATTTTCCCCGGAAAAAACAAAACCAGGTTGCGCGAAAGCGTTCTACGGACATGGCTTCACATGTCCGTTTTTATTTTTCCGACATTCAAACAGGCGGGCGTGAACGCTCAAGGAGGAAAAAACCAATGAAAATCACCGCTCGCAAAATCACCTATTCCGCAATGATTGCCGCAATCTACGCCGTGCTGACGCTGATTCTGGAGCCGCTGTCCTTCGGCGCCGTTCAGTTTCGCGTTTCCGAAGCGCTGACCATTCTGCCCGCATTGACCGTGGATGCGATTCCCGGACTTTCCATCGGATGCCTGCTCGCCAACTGGATTTCGGGCGCACCGTGGTTTGATGTGGTATTCGGAACGCTTGCCACGCTTTTGGGCGCACTGCTCACCCGTAAATTCCGCAAAAATCCGCTGGCGGCGGCGCTGATGCCCGTGCTGACCAACGGTCTGATTACCGGCCCCGTGGTCTACTTCGGCTATGTTTGGGCGGCGGGCACGCCGATTCTCTGGGGCGTTCTGGCAGGCACCATGGCGAGTGTCGCAGGCGGCGAACTGGTTGTTTGCGTGGTGTTGGGCTTGCTTCTGCACCGTGCGCTGTCCAAGACGAAGCTGTTTGCATAAGGAACACCTTCACGACCGACGCATCGATTCGAAATGCGTCGGTCGTTTCTATATATGAAGCAAACCCGCCTTTACAATTTAACACGCCTGCGCTACAATTCAGGCAGAGAAATCGGTTTTGTCGGAGGATGCTATGGGAAGATATTCTGATCGCGAACTGGCGAAGATGATTGCCGAAGCGGTCGGCCGTGCGGGCGGATGCGTGTATTTCGTGGGCGGCATTGTGCGCGACGGCATTATGGGCATTCAAAGCAAGGATGTGGATGTCGAGGTCTACGGAATCACGCCGATTCAGCTGCGTGAAATTCTCGCACGGTTCGGAACGGTAATCGAAAAGGGCGCCAGTTTCGGCGTTCTGGGTCTGCGGGGAAGCGAAATCGATATCGCAATGCCGAGATCGGAGCGGCG
>CAVHAH010000044.1:0-6332 GCA_963633785.1 bacterium | reverse complement strand
GCATACGGATTTCGATGTTTCGGTGAATCCGTTCATGACGCCGAAGGAAGCGAGCATGCGCAGAGATTTCACCGTGAATGCGATGATGCAAAACGTTTTAACGGGCGAAATCGTGGATTGCTGGGGCGGAAAAGAGGATTTGAATCGGAAAATCCTTCGCTGCGTCAGTGCGGAAACCTTTCCCGAGGATGCGCTGCGCGTGTTTCGCGCGGCACAGTTTGCGGCACGCTTCGAAGCGCAAATCGAACCGCAGACGCTTGCGCTTTGTGCGCAAATCGATGTAACGCAGGTCACCCGTGAACGCGTGATGGAGGAAATGAACAAGGCGCTCCTGAAAGCCCGAAAGCCGTCGGTGTTTTTTCGGGTGTTGCGGGAAATGAATCACCTGAAGGAGTTCTTTCCCGAATTGGCGGCGTGCATCGGCGTGAAACAGAGCCCCGTGTATCATCCCGAAGGCGATGTGTTTGAACACACGATGCTGGTGGTGGATTGTGCGGCGAATTTGCGTTCACGGGCGGTGAATCCGCAGGCATTCATGATTGCGGCGCTGTTTCACGATCTGGGCAAAATCGTCGCCACCGAGATTCACGAAGACGGCAAAATCACCGCCTACGGCCACGAAGTGCTCGGCCTTGAAACGGTGAAAACACAGCTCTTGCGCCTGACGAACAATCAAAAGCTGATTCGCTACGTTCTGAATCTGACCGAACTGCACATGCGCCCGAATCGGCTGGCGGAAAATCACTCCAAAAAGAAAAAGACGCGGGAGCTGTTCGACCTGTGCGAAGTGCCCGAAGATTTGATTCTTCTCGCACGCGCGGATGCCACGGGCAAGCTCGACAAGCCCTATCCCGATGAAGACGAGATTTTCCTGCGTGAACGGCTGGAGGACTATCGCGCTGTTATGCTTCGCCCGATGGTAACGGGCGACGACCTGATTCGTGCGGGCGTTGTTCCCGGCAAACAGATGAAGGAAATGCTTGCCTTCGCGCGCAAACTGCATTTTTCGGGAATCGAGCGGAAAAACGCACTGCATCAGACGCTGATTCAATTCGGATATGCAGGAAATAATGCACAAACAAAGAAATAATGAATTAAATAATGCGATGATGATTCGGGCGATTTGTGACTTGCGAATGCCCGAATCGTTATTTTTTTGTGAAAAACGGAGATTTTGCCGCCGAATGCCGCAAACGGGCTCTTGACAGGCGAAAAAGGCTGTGCTAAACTAGTATACTGCGTTAGTATGGACGAAGATTCGCTTTTGTGTCCCAAAAACCGCGAAATCAGCGGAAAAGGCACAGAATTTAACGTAAAACAGCTTCGATTCATCGAAATTTTACGGCGAATTTCGTGCCCTTTATGCCGCTATATTTAACGGCGGTTCGAGTATGAAGACAGGGGTGATTGAAGGTATGATTCATCCGGTGCAAATGGGCAAGCGCACGCGTATGAGTTTTGCCCGCATTGAAGAGACGCTGGCAGTACCCGATTTGATTGAAGTTCAGAAGAATTCGTACAGAACTTTTCTGAAGGACGGTCTGCGTGAAGCCCTCGCGGACGCTTCTCCGATCGAGGACTATTCCAAGACCATGTACCTTGAATTCGTGGATTATTCGCTGGACGAGGCGCCGAAGTATTCAATCGAGAAGTGCAAAGAGCGTGATACCACGTTCGCCGCACCTTTGTATGTGACCGTTCGGCTTACCAACCGCGAAACGCACGAAGTGAAGGAATCCAAGGTCTTCATGGGCGATTTCCCGCTGATGACCGAGCACGGCACGTTCATTATCAACGGTGCCGAGCGTGTAATCGTTTCTCAGCTGGTGCGTTCGCCGGGCGTGTATTTCTCCAAGGCGATTGACAAGACCGGTATGGCCTTGTATTCTTCGCAGATGATTCCCAACCGCGGCGCATGGATCGAGTATGAAACCGATACCAACGGCGTGGTGTTTGCGCGCGTCGACCGTGCGAGAAAGCTGCCGGTAACGGTGCTTCTGCGTGCGATGGACATTCAGACCGACGACGAAATCTACGAGAAGTTCGGCACGAGCGAATATGTTGTCGAAACCATCAAGCGTGATGCGGAGCAGCTCAAGGACAACGGTGCGCCGAAGTTCCAGAATCGCCGCGATCAGGCTTTGGTTGAGATTTACGCCAAGCTCCGTCCGGGCGAGCCGCTGAGCGTTGAAAGCGCCACGGGCTTTGTAGAGGGCTTGTTCTTCGATCCGAGACGCTACGATTTGGCGTTTGTCGGACGTTATAAATATAATAAGAAGCTCGCGATTTCCCTGCGCATTGCGAACCGCGTTGCGGCAGAGGATATCGTGCATCCCTACACGGGCGAAGTGCTCGTGAACGAGGGCGAAACCATCTCCCGTGAGCAGGCGGAAGCCATTCAGAACGCCGGCGTGAACGAGGTTATGGTTCAGACCGAGAGCGATCCGTTCCGTGTAATCGGCAACAATTTCGTTTACATCAAGCCGTTCCTGGAGAATTACGATCCCGAGCTGGCGGCGCAGTATGACGAAAGCTGTGCGCCGTTCCACGAGCGTGTGCATATGCCGAGCTTGGTTGCGATTCTGGAAACCGTGAAGGCGGAAGGAATCGAATTGAATCAGGCGCTGCGTGAGGCGAGCAAGACGCTCGTTCCCAAGCACGTTCTGCGTGACGACATCGTGTCTTCCGTATCGTATCAGTTCGGCCTGTTCTACGGAATCGGCGAATGCGACGATATCGACCATCTGGGCAATCGCCGTCTGCGCAGCGTGGGCGAGCTTTTGCAGAATCAGATTCGCGTGGGTCTGTCCCGACTGGAGCGCACCGTGCGTGAACGCATGGCAACGCAGGAACCGGATAGAGTGAAGCCGCAGGATCTGATCAACATTCGTCCCGTTTCCGCGGCAATCAAGGAGTTCTTCGGATCTTCTCAGCTGTCGCAGTTCATGGATCAGCCCAACCCGCTGGCATCCTTGACGCACAAGCGCCGTCTGTCCGCACTGGGCCCGGGCGGCTTGAATCGTGAACGCGCATCGTTCGCCGTTCGAGACGTTCATTATTCCCACTATTCGCGCATCTGCCCGATTGAGACGCCTGAAGGCCCGAACATCGGTCTGATCGGTTCTCTGGCCACTTATGCACGAATCAATGAATACGGCTTCATCGAAGCGCCCTATCGCCGCATCGATAAGGAAACCGGCTGCATCACCAACGAAATCCGCTATATGACGGCGGACGAGGAAGACCGGTATGTAATCGCTCAGGCGAACGAGCCGCTGACGGAGGATAAGCACTTCGTGCGTGACCGCATTACGGTGCGCCGCCGCGATGAGATTATCGAGGTGGAAGCGAGCAAGGTTGATTACATCGACGTTTCGCCCCGCCAGTTGATTTCCGTTGCGACCGGTATGATTCCGTTCCTGGAGAACGACGACGCAAACCGTGCGCTGATGGGCTCGAACATGCAGCGCCAGGCGGTTCCGCTGCTCTGCCCCGAAGCGCCGATTGTCGGCACCGGCATCGAATACAAGGCCGGCTGCGATTCCGGCGATGTGGTGCGTGCGCGTGAAGACGGCGTTGTGAAGCGCGTTGAAGCGAATGCGATTGTGATTCGCGACAACGAAGGCAAGGATCACAACTATCGCCTTCAGAAATTCGCCCGTTCCAACCAGAGCACCTGCATCAACCAGCATCCGATTGTTTCGGAAGGCGAAGTGGTGCGCGAGGGTCAGCCGATTGCGGACGGCCCGTCCACGGATCACGGCGAAATTTCGCTGGGCCGCAATGCTCTGATCGGCTTCATGACCTGGGAAGGTTACAACTACGAGGACGCCGTTCTGCTGTCTGAGCGCCTCGTGAAGGAAGATATGTACACCTCGATTCACATCGAGGAATACGAGTCCGAAGCGCGCGATACGAAGCTGGGACCGGAGGAAATCACCCGTGATATCCCCGGCAACTCCGACGATACCCTGCGTGATTTGGACGAGCACGGCATCATCCGCATCGGTGCGGAGGTTCGTGCAAACGATATTCTGGTCGGTAAGGTTACCCCGAAGGGCGAAACCGAGCTGACGGCGGAAGAACGCCTGCTGCGTGCGATCTTCGGCGATAAGGCGCGCGAGGTGCGTGACACCTCCCTGCGTGTGCCGCACGGCGAATTCGGTATCGTTGTGGACGTGAAGATTTTCACCCGTGAAAACAAGGATGAATTGTCTCCGGGCGTAAATCAGATGGTTCGCGTTTACATCGCTCAGAAGAGAAAGATTCAGGTCGGCGACAAGATGGCAGGCCGCCACGGCAACAAGGGTGTTGTTTCCCGCGTATTGCCGGAAGAGGATATGCCGTTCCTGGCGGATGGCACGCCTTTGGACATCGTTCTGAATCCGTTGGGCGTTCCGTCTCGAATGAATATCGGTCAGGTTCTGGAAGTGCATTTGGGCCTTGCGGCAAGAGCGCTCGGCTATCGCGTTGCAACGCCGTGCTTCGACGGTGCGCGTGATGAAGATATCATCGGCCTGCTCGAACAGGCGGCACAGAAGGAAGACGGCCCGCTCTACGATGAGAAGGGCAGACCGACCATTCAGTTCAGCAAAATCGGAATCAACCGCACCGGCAAGCTTTGGCTGTATGACGGACGCACCGGCGACCGCTTCGACAATCCGGTCACCGTGGGCTATATGTACTACCTGAAGCTGCATCACCTGGTTGACGATAAGATTCACGCACGTTCCACCGGTCCGTACAGCCTGATTACACAGCAGCCCTTGGGCGGCAAGGCGCAGTTCGGCGGTCAGCGCTTCGGCGAAATGGAAGTTTGGGCGCTGGAAGCATACGGTGCAAGCCATGTGCTTCAGGAAATCCTGACGGTCAAGTCCGACGATACCATCGGCCGTGTCAAGACTTACGAAGCCATCGTGAAGGGCAAGAACATCCCGAATCCGGGCGTTCCGGAGTCTTTCAAGGTGTTGCTCAAGGAGCTTCAGGCGCTGGCGCTCGACGTTCGCGTGCTGGATAAGGATCAGAACGAAATCGAGATCCGCGAGCTTGAAGACGATATCTATGCCAACGAGAGTGAGTTCAAGGATGAGCTCGTTCCGCAGGTTGCACCGGAAGCCATTGTGGACGAAGAAGAGCTGATGGCTGAGGAAGAGAAGTTCGACTTCGACGATATGGATTTGGGCGATGACCTGAATCTGGACGACGATTTCTGATTGCGGCTGACGCATCACAGGCACGGCGCTTCAAGCGCCGTGCACCGAGAGTGAGAAAGGAGAGAGCTCCTTGTTTGAATTGATGAATATGGATTCCATTCGCATCGGCCTGGCTTCGCCGGAGCAGATTCGCCAGTGGTCGCACGGTGAGGTACTGAAGGCGGAAACGATCAACTACCGCACCCTCAAGCCGGAGCGTGATGGTCTTTATTGCGAACGCATTTTCGGACCCACCAAGGACTGGGAGTGCAACTGCGGCAAGTATAAGCGCACCCGCTTCAAAGGCGTGGTTTGCGATAAGTGCGGCGTTGAAGTCACGAAGGCGAAGGTGCGCCGTGAGCGCATGGGTCATATCGAGCTGGCTGCGCCGGTTTCCCATATCTGGTATTTCAAGGGCATTCCTTCCCGCATGGGCACGCTGTTGAACATCAGCCCCCGTGCGCTGGAGCAGGTGCTGTATTTCGTGAATTATATCGTGCTCGATCCGGGCGATACCGAACGGTCGAAGCTGGAAAAGTATAAAACGCTTTCGGAGAGCGAATATCAGGAGCTGAAGAAGCGTGCCGAGGTGGAAGGCTTTGATTTCCGCGTGGGCATCGGCGCCGAAGCCGTTCGTGAAATGCTGCAGAGCATCGATTTGGATGCGCTGAGCAAGGAACTGCACGATGAAATGGAAAAGCTTGGCGCACAGGACAGCAAGCGTGACAGCGAAGGCCAGAAGCGCCAGAAGCTCGTGAAGCGCATGGAAGTTGTCGAGGCGTTCCGCAAGAGCGGCAACAAGCCCGAATGGATGGTTCTGGAAGTAATCCCCGTGATTCCTCCGGAGCTGCGCCCGATGGTTCAGCTCGACGGCGGCCGTTTCGCCACCTCCGACCTGAATGATTTGTATCGCCGAGTAATCAACCGCAACAACCGCCTGAAGAGAATGCTCGAAATGCATGCGCCGGAGATTATCATCCGCAATGAAAAGCGTATGCTGCAGGAATCCGTGGATGCGCTGATTGATAACGGCCGCCGCGGACGCCCCGTGACCGGTGCGGGCGGACGTACGCTCAAGAGCCTGTCCGATTCGCTGCGCGGTAAGCAGGGACGTTTCCGTCAGAACCTGCTGGGCAAGCG
>CAVHAH010000043.1:0-12775 GCA_963633785.1 bacterium | reverse complement strand
ACCTGCGGCCCCATGCTCCCAAAGCACGTGCGCTACCAAACTGCGCTACACCCCGGAGCCTTGTCTCTAGCAGACAAGAAGTATTATACCAACAAACCCTGCGTTTGTCAATATCTTTTTTCGCCGTTGAATGTTAATTTATGGTGCATTCCATCGCTTTTCTCCGTGTAAAATTTCTGAGATGCTTCAAATCATGCGCGCGTGATTACACGAATCGGGTATAATGAAGTATCATAGGCATTCAAGGAGAGACCGATTTTGCAGGATTCATTTGATATTGTGGTGGTAGGCGCCGGTCATGCGGGCTGCGAAGCGGCGCTGGCGTGCGCGCGCATGGGGCAGAAAACGCTTTTGACAACGCTGAATCTGGATTCTTTGGCGATGATGCCCTGCAATCCGTCCATCGGCGGAACGGCGAAGGGGCATTTGGTGCGTGAACTGGATGCGCTGGGCGGCGAAATGGGGCGCGCCATCGACGACGTGTTCATTCAATCGAGAATGCTGAATACCGGAAAAGGCCCGGCGGTGCATTCACTGCGCGCGCAGGCGGACAAGAAGGCGTATCAGCTGAGAATGCGCAAGGCGGTGGACAACTGCGAAAACCTGTCGCTGCGCCAGGCGGAAATCAAGCGCATCCTCACGAAAAACGGTTCGGTAATCGGCGTGGAGACCACAACGGGCTCGACCGTGTATTGCCGCGCGGTGGTGCTGTGCTGCGGCGTGTATCTGAGCAGCCGAATCATTATCGGCGAATGCTCGTGGCACGGCGGACCGCAGGGACTTCTGGCCGCAAATTCGCTCACGCAAAGCCTGATTGACCTGGGATTCACGATTCGCCGATTCAAAACGGGCACGCCCGCGCGTCTGGACGGCCGCACCATCGATTTTTCGAAGATGGAACCGCAATACGGCGATGATCCGATTGTTCCGTTCTCGTTCCTGACCGACCCGAAGCCGCTGAAAAACAAGGCGCTGTGCTATCTGACCTACACAACGCCCGAAACGCACAAGATTATTCTGGACAATCTCGACCGCGCGCCGATGTATGCGGGAACGATTCACGGAACGGGCGCACGCTACTGCCCGTCGATTGAAGACAAGGTGGTGCGCTTCAAAGACAAGGATCGCCATCCGATATTCATGGAACCCGAAGGGCTGTACACCTGCGAATGGTATGCGCAGGGCATGTCCACATCGATGCCCGAAGACATTCAGCGCAAAATCTACGCCTCCGTTCCCGGATTGGAGCACGCCGCACTTTTGCGTTTGGCGTATGCGATTGAATACGATTGCATCGACCCCACCGCGCTGGACGCATCGTTTGCCGCCCGCCATGTGAAGGGGCTGTATTCCGCAGGACAGATTAACGGCACCTCGGGCTATGAGGAAGCGGCGGCGCAGGGACTGTATGCGGGCATCAATGCGGCGCTGTACTGTTCCGATCGTGAACCGATGATTCTCACCCGTGCGGATGCCTATTTGGGCGTTCTGGTGGATGATTTGGTTACGAAGGGCGTGGACGAGCCGTATCGCATGATGACCTCCCGCGCCGAATACCGCCTGCTTCTGCGGCAGGACAACGCCGATTTGCGCCTGACCGAGCGCGGATACAAGGTGGGTTTGGCGAGCGAAGAGCGGTATCGCAAAATGTGCGAAAAGCGCGAAGCCACCGAACAGGCCCGCAGGGATTTGGATCGGCTGCACCTGACCGACAAATTGCGCCGCACGGAGGAAACGCTGAATACCCTGCGCGCACAGCGCCCCGAGATTCCCGAATACCCCGACGAGGTTGCCCAACAGCTGGAAATCTCCGTGAAATACGAGGGGTATATCACCCGTCAGGCGGCGCAGACCCGTGAATTCCAGCGCCTGGAGGACACGGTTTTGCCCGAAGATGCGGATTATCTGAATATGACGGGACTGCGCATCGAAGCGCGGCAGAAGCTGGATCGCCAACGCCCCCGTTCGCTGGGACAGGCGAGCCGCATTCCCGGCGTTTCTCCCGGAGATGTGAGCGTGCTGATGATTTGGCTGCGCACCCGCAAATCAAACGGCTAAATAAAACGCCCGATATGTTAAATAAGGCGATTTCTTGGAAGTATTTCACAAATCACTTGCGAGAAATCGCCCTTATTTTTTACACGATTCTAAAAGCTTGTTTTGTTTCGGATGTTATAATATACAATAGAAATAAATTCCTATGGAGGCAGATTCGAAATGAAACGCATCGTACTGACGGGCGGCGGAACCGCCGGACACGTTACGCCGAACATGGCGCTCATTCCGCGTTTGCAGCAGGATGGTTGGGATGTGCATTACATCGGTGCGGCGAACAGCGCCGAGGAATCGCTGATTTCCCAAATGCCCAACGTGACCTTTCACTCGGTTTCGGTGGGCAAACTGCGGCGGTATTTTGATTTGAAAAACCTTTCCGATCCGTTTCGGGTGATTAAGGGCATTTTTCAGGCGCGTTCGATTATTCACAAGCTGAAGCCGAACGTGGTATTCTCGAAGGGCGGTTTCGTTTCCGTTCCCGTGGTATACGGGGCGAAAATGTGCGGCGTGCCGATTGTGATTCATGAATCCGACATGACGCCCGGTTTGGCCAACAAATTGAGCGCTCCTCTGGCGAAGGCGGAATGCTGCACCTTCCCCGAGGCCATTCAATACACCCACGGCAAGGGCGTTTACACGGGAACGCCGATTCGCCCCGAAATTCTCAGCGGCGACCGTGAACGGGGCTGCAAGCGCTTCGGTTTGACCGACTGCATGCCGATTGTGATGGTGGTCGGCGGTTCGAGCGGTGCGCGGGCAATCAACGAAGCGGTGCGTGAATCGCTGGGGCCGCTCACGGAAATCTTTCAGGTGCTGCATCTGTGCGGCAAGGGCAATCTCTCATCGGACTTGGAGGGACAGCCGAAATACGTGCAGTGTGAATACCTGAATGAGGAAATGGCGGATGCCTACGCCTGTGCGGACATTCTGATTTCCCGCGCGGGTTCGAATGCGCTGTGCGAGATTCTGGCTTTGAAAAAGCCCGCACTGCTGATTCCCTATCCGAAGGGAGCCAGCCGCGGCGATCAGATTCTGAATGCCGAATCCTTCGAAAAGCGCGGATTCAGCCACGTTTTGGATCAGGCGGAGCTGACGCCCGAACGCCTGGTGCAAGAAGTGGTGCGCCTGTATCACGATCGTGGCGCTCTGTTTGACGCAATGGTGGCGGACGAACAGGGAATGGACGGCGTGGAGCGCGTGCTTGAACAGATTTACAAATACGCAAAGGAATAAGTATTCAGCCGAACCGCATTTCGAGGTTCGGCTGATGCTTTCGGGAGAATCGTATGCCCAATCAGGATGCGCAATATATGCGTGAAGCGCTGGCCGAAGCGGAGCTTGCCCTTGAATCGGGCGAACTGCCCGTGGGCTGTGTGATTGTGAAGGACGGCGAAATCATCGCACGGGGGCACAATCTGCGTGAAAACACGCTCGACCCGACCGCACACGCCGAAATCGTGGCGATTCGGGAAGCGGCGAAATGTCTGAATACATGGCGCCTGAACGGATGCACCCTTTATGTAACGCTCGAACCCTGCCCGATGTGCGCCGGCGCCATTTCGCAAGCCCGGCTTTCAAGGCTCGTTTACGGCTGCGCCGATGAAAAACAGGGCTGCGCCGGAAGCGTTTACCGCATTCCCGAAGACCCCGCATTCTCCCATTTCTGCTTTTCGGACGGCGGCGTTTTGCAGCGGGAATGCCGCGCGCTTCTGAATCGGTTTTTTGCGGCGCACAGAAAGTGATTTTTATGCATCATATTCAATTAAATATGCATAATCAATCGCTGATTTATCGAGTTTTAACATGAATATGCATCTTTGGTGTTGACTTTTGCGGCGAAGCGTGTATAATAATACGCGTTGAGAAAAATACGGTCCGATGGAAATCGGATATTCGGATAGGAGAGAACACAATGAAACAGTACAAGAAAATCGTGTTGGCGTATTCCGGCGGATTGGATACTTCCATTATCATTCCGTGGCTGAAAGAGAACTACGAAGGCTGCGAGGTTATTGCGGTTTCGGCAAACGTAGGTCAGACCGGCGAACTGGACGGTCTGGAGGAAAAGGCCATCAAGACGGGCGCAAGCAAGATTTACATCGAAGATCTGAGCAAGGAATTCGTGGACGAAGTTGTGATTCCGTGCGTAAAGATGGATGCGAAGTATGAAAACACCTATCTGCTGGGCACTTCGATGGCGCGTCCGATTATCGCAAAGCGCATTTGCGAAATCGCAGTGGCCGAAGGCGCCGACGCCATTTGCCACGGCTGCACCGGCAAGGGCAACGATCAGGTGCGTTTCGAATTGGCCATCAAGGCGTTCCTGCCGGATATGCCGATTATCGCTCCGTGGAGAATCTGGAGCATCAAGGGCCGTGAAGAGGAAATCGAGTATGCGGAAGCGCACAATGTTCCGCTGAAGATCAACCGTGAAACCAACTATTCCAAGGACAAGAACCTCTGGCATCTGTCCCACGAAGGTTTGGAACTGGAAGATCCCGCAAACGAGCCGAAGTATGCCGGCAATATGGAAATGGGCGTTTGCCCCGAAGAAGCGCCGGACGAGGCGGAATACGTTTCCATCGGCTTTGAAAAGGGCGTTCCGGTTTCCATCGACGGCGAGAAAATGGATTCCGTGGATTTGGTATGGAAGCTCAACAAGCTGGGCGGCAAGCACGGCGTGGGCATCATCGATATCGTTGAAAACCGCTTGGTCGGCATGAAGTGCCGCGGCGTATACGAGACTCCCGGCGGAACGATTCTCTATTTCGCCCACGAGATGCTCGAACAGCTCTGCCTGGACAAGTACACCATGCACTACAAGCAGAAGATGGCGCTTGAATTCGCAGATTTGGTTTACAACGGACAGTGGTATTCTCCGCTGCGTGAAGCGATGACCGCTTTCGTAGACAAGACGCAGGAGACCGTGACCGGCACCGTTCGCCTGAAGCTCTACAAGGGCAACATCATCGGCGCAGGCATGGAGAGCCCCTTCTCGCTGTACGATCCCGAGATTGCAACGTTCGAAGAAGAGCACGTTTACAATCAGGCGGATGCAACGGGCTTCATCAATCTGTTCGGCCTGCCCACGAAGGTCTATGCAAAGATGCTGAAGAAGAACGGCAAATAATCAGCCTTTCAACGGCCGCGCAATCAAAAGTTGTGCGGCTGTTTTCTTTTGCGGAAAATTTACCCTATCGAATTCATCGGCGCAATAATTCATCTATATAATATCCATGCACAAAAAGTTGATAGAGAGAAGAGAGAAAAATTATGACTGCATCACTTTTGTCCATTTCCGTGGCCATTATCGCGGGCTTGATGATGACCCGACTGATCAAGCGTTTTTCGCTGCCTGCCGTAACGGCGTATCTGGTTGCGGGCGTGCTGATCGGGCCGTATTGTTTGGGACGGTTGAATGTTGCCGGATTCGGCTTCACGAGCATGGAAGAGCTCGACGGGCTGAAGATGTTCAGCGAAGTGGCGCTGGGATTCATCGCATTCGCCATCGGCAACGAATTCAGACTTTCGTCGCTGCGTGAAAACGGACGCCAGGCGACGGTTGTGGGCATTGTTCAGGGTTTGGTTGCCGCCATTCTGGTAGACATCGCCCTGATTATTCTGCACTTCATTCTGGGCAACGACAAGCTCTCGATTCCCCAGGCCATCACGCTGGGCGCAATCGCAACCGCAACGGCGCCTGCCGCCACGTTGATGGTTGTTCGCCAGTACAAGGCGAAGGGCAAGCTGACCGACATTCTTCTGCCGGTGGTTGCGCTGGATGACGCCGTGGGTCTGGTGGTGTTCGCCGTTTCGTTCGGAATCGCGCGCGCTTTGGAATACGGTGCGTTTGATTTGGTTTCGATTCTGGTGGAGCCGGCGCTTGAAATCATTCTGTCGCTAGGTTTGGGCGCTTTGATGGGCTATATCCTCACGCAGCTTGAAAAGCTGTTCAACTCCAATTCAAACCGCATGTCGCTCACCATCGGCATGGTGCTGCTCACGGTTGGTTTGTCGAAGCTGGAATTCACGGTGGGCACCGTGAACATCGGTTTCTCCAGCCTGCTGACCTGCATGATGCTGGGAACGATTTTCTGCAACCTCTGCCCCCTGTCGGGCGATTTGATGGACAAGGCCGAGCGCTGGACGGCGCCTTTGTATGTGCTGTTCTTCGTGATGAGCGGCGCAGAGCTTGAACTGAGCGTGTTCGGCGATATCGCCATTGTGGGCATCGGCTTGGTATTCATCATTGTGCGTTCGATCGGCAAGTATTTCGGCGCATATGTGAGCTGCAAAGCCACGGGCTGTGATGAGAATGTCACGAAGTATCTGGGAATCACGCTGCTTCCGCAGGCGGGCGTGGCGCTGGGCATGTGCCTGACCGCAACGCAGTTGGGCGAAACGCAGGGCGCACTGATTCGCAACATCATTCTGTTTGCGGTGCTGGTGTATGAACTGGTCGGTCCGACCCTCACGCGCAACGCTTTGATGAAGGCGGGCGACATTCAGCCCAAGAGCGAAGAGGTTGTGAACCGCAGACAAATCAAACTGGACAAGGTTCAAAAAGAAGGAAAATAAAAAGCGGGGTTTCGAAGCGAATTCGAAACCCTGTTTTTTCGCTCGGGGCTTGACATTGCCGCCGATACAGCCTATCATATAATAAATCAGATAAACGGAGGTTTTCTCATGAAACAGCAGCCGCAGCTTGCGGAAATGATTAAAGGTCAAATGTTCGACGGGTTCCTGCTTACCAGAACCGCCGCACAGCGCACATCGTCAAACGGCAGTAAATATCTGGATATGACCCTGTGCGACATTTCCGGCGAAGTGAATGCCAAGCTCTGGGACGGATTCACCGCCGCACCGAAGGTGGGCGATGTTCTGCGCATTCGCGGCATGATGACGGAATACAATTCCCGCCCGCAGCTGCGTGTTGACAAAATGCGCCCCGCCACCGAAGCGGATGATTACGATATGGCCGTTCTGGCGCCGTGTGCACCGCAGCCGGCTTCTCAAATGCTGGATTACATTCTCAATCGGGTGGATGCGTTTCGGGATGCACAGCTCAAACAGCTGGTGCTCACCCGTTTGGAATCCTGCGGCGACAAGCTGAATTACTATCCTGCGGCCTCCAAACTGCACCATGCGGAGCGTTCGGGACTGCTGCACCACACCAGCAGTATGCTGAAAATGGCGAGCGCCGTTTGCGAGAATTATCCGTCTTTGGATGCGGATTTGCTTGCGGCAGGCGTGATTCTGCACGATTTGTGCAAAATCGAAGAGATGGATTCCGATGAAATCGGCATGGTTTCCGATTACACGCCCGAAGGAATGCTGATCGGGCACCTCGTTCGGGGCGTTTCGGAGCTGGACCGCATCGGTCGTGAACTGGGCACCCGCAAGGAACTTCTGCTCTTGCTGGAACACATGATTCTCTCGCACCACGATTTGCCCGAATACGGAAGCCCGAAGCCGCCGATGTTCCCCGAAGCGGAAGTGCTGCACATTCTCGACCTGCTGGATGCGCGCATGTTTGAAATGAATCGCGCCCTGCAAGGCATTCAGCCCGGCAGTTTCACGGAGAGAATCTGGTCGCTGGACCGCAAACTGTATCGCAGAAAGGACAATTAAATCTCGGCGCAAATTACCCAGAATCCCGCTTCACGCTCGATAACTTCGGCACGGGCGTAGTTTTCACGAAGCATTTTCAGCGCCGAAGGTGCGCCCTGCTGTTTTCGAATCACGATATACAGCCGTCCGTTCTCGGCAAGATATTCCTTTGCCGTTTCAAACATGCCGTAAATCACCGATTTTCCCGCGCGAATGGGCGGATTGGTCAGAATGGCATCGAATTTCCCATCGATATTTTCAAAAGCATCGCTTTGAATCACCCGTGCGGTTACGCCGTTGGTTTGCGCATTGCGCTTCGCCAGCTCGACCGCACGGGCATTTACATCGCTCATCACGATTTCAAGCGCCGAATTGCGCATTCCCAGCAATGTGCCCACAGGTCCCCAGCCGCAGCCCAAATCCAGAATTCGCCCGTTCAGCGGCGGCAGAGCGGTAATCAGCGCCCTCGTGCCCACGTCCAAATCGTCTTTTGAAAACACGCCTGCGTCCGTTTGAAACACGGCATTCACGCCCAATGCCGACACCCGAATCGTTCGCAAATCGTGCTGCGAAGTCGGCTGCGCCGTATAATAATGATCGTTCATTCCAATCATCCTTTACTTTCCCACACAGAAATTCGAGAATATCTCGTCCAGAAGCGTTTCCTCGGGATCGACCGCCGTGATTTCGCTCAGCGATGCGAGCGCACGCTTCAAATCCAGCGAAACCAAATCAATCGGCAGTCCGCTTTGAATGGCTTCGCTTGCGGCATCCAGCGCCTCGATGGCTTCACGCACACGGTCAATCTGGCGTTCAACGGTCAGTTTTTCATCGTCGGTGGCGGCATTCAGGCGTGATTTCAGCTCGTCCATGAGCGCATCCACGCCGCTCCCCTGCCCTGCCGACATCACGATAATCTTGCGCTCGGTTGAAATGGATTCGGGAAGCACGCACATCGGCAAATCCGATTTATTCAGGCAGATAATCGCGCGCTCGTCCGCTTCGGCAATCAAACGGGCGTCCTCTTCGGACAGCGGTTCGGAGGCGTCAATCACAATCAGAACCACATCCGCCGAATCCATCGCCCGAACCGCGCGCTCCACGCCGATTTTCTCCACGGGATCGGCGGTGGTTCGCCGCCCTGCGGTGTCCGAAAGCTCCGCCGTGATGCCGCCGATGGAAATGCGCTCGGTCAGAACGTCTCTCGTGGTGCCGGGCACCGCCGTCACAATCGCACGCTCCTGATTCAAAAGTGCATTCATCAAAGACGATTTGCCCACATTCGGGCGTCCTGCCAGCACGATGCTCGCACCCTCTCGCAGAATGCGCGCGCTTTTGGGATCGCATTTGCGCAAAAGATTCGCCTTCAGCGCCGCAATCTCATTCAGAACGGTTTGCGCCGCCGCCTGCTCTTCCACCTCTTCGGGGAAATCGGTGCTCGCCTCAATCAGCGACAGCATTTTCAGTAATGCCCCTGAAGCCTCTCGCACGAATCCCGTAACGCCGCCTTCCAACTGGCGCACGGAAGCCCTCGCCGCCGCTTCGGAGGTTGCGCCGATGAGCTGCATCACCGCTTCGGCACGGCTTAAATCAATGCGCCCGTTCAGGAACGCCCGACGGGTGAATTCACCCGGCCCCGCCACCTTTGCGCCCAGTTCAATCAACCGCCGCATCACACGCCGCGCGGCAATATCGCCGCCGTGGCAGTGAATTTCCGCAACGTCCTCGCGCGTATAGCTGTGCGGACCGGGCATGAATACCGCCAGAACCTCATCGAGAATCTCTCCCGACGCATCCTCAACGTGCCCGTACATCATTCTCGACGGTTCAAACGCGCGCTTCTCGTGTGCGGGGCGAAACGCTCCCCTGAGCACCTGCAATGCGCAATCTCCGCTCACACGAACGATTGCAATGCCGCCCGAACCTGCGGCGGTTGCGATTGCACAAATGGTCTGCGCCATAATCAAGCCTCCCGAATAATTAAGTTCAAAAAAACACGGAATCGGCGAAGTTGTGAATGCCTTGAGCCGATTCCGTTGAAACTCCGATGTCAGCCGTCCGCAAGAATTGTGGTTTGCTGCATGCCGATAATCTTCCATTTCCCGTTTTCGTTCACGAGCGTGATGTTGTATCGCCCGCCCTGCCATTTCGGCACCGTGGACGACACCTCGTTTTTGCGGCTGGAAACCACGGTGGCGGTGATGTCGGGAATGCGCTCCACCACGGTGCAGGTGGCGTAGTTCTCCCACGGCCAGCACCACAGCTTTTCGATGGTCAGGCTGTAATCGAAATCCGTGACCACATAGTCGGTATAGGCGCTCGTTCCGTCAAACGCACCTGCCAGGGCGGTATCGTTGTTCAGGAAATCATAGTGGAAATACTTGTTCAGCTCCTCGGCATCCTCGCGCGTGAGAATCACTTCCGCGCGCTTTTCCATGCCTTCATCCAGCACCACATAGACATTCGCCATGTTCAGCGCCATGAAAAAGCCGCACAGAAGCATGCCCAGAATCACGCACAGAATCACCAAACGCGTTGCGATAAACCAAACCAGCCTTCGAAAATAGACCATTGCATTCTCCCTGCTTGTGAAGCGATGTTATTCAACCTCGGGCGCTTCGGTGGTCTGCGGCGCCGTTGTTTCCTCGGGCGCTGCCGTTTCCTCCGCTCCCGTTACCTGCGCAGTTTCCTCCGCACCGGTTTCCAGAATGTTTTTGAGCTGATCGATCATCTGCTCGTCCGTTAAGCGGAACTTGAATACCACTCGGCGGGATGCGTCCATGTTCACCGAACCGTCCTCATTCAGAATCGGATCGCTGTACGAACGCCCGTTCACGGTAACCAAATCTCGCAGAATGTCGGTTTTGTTCGGAATGAAGCCGCGCTTGAGAACGACCTCCGCCACCGCATACGCGCGCTGCTGCGACAATTCGAGATTCTGCATATAGCCCGACAGCGTGTCCGTATGTCCTTCAATCACGATTTCCGAAATATACGGGCGGTATTCATCGCTCAGAAGCACATTCAGATACACGGGCAGCACCTGCGAAATATACCGCCGACCCTCTTCGCTCAATGTGGCATCGCCCGACGAAAACAGCACGTCCGATTCGAGAATAATCGAGCCGTCGTTCGGGTCCACCGTGGCGTTGATATTCGCCTCCCGAAGCGCCGTGCTGACCGCTTCGATAATCTGCGTTCGCATGCCCACCAGCGCTTCGAGCTGGGTTTGCTGATCGTCCAGAAGCGCCTGCTGGGTTTCGATTTGCGTGCGCTGGGTTTCCAGTTCGGACTGCGCCGCCGTTAATTCCGTTTGCTGCGTGGTCAGCTGTGCGCTCAGCGCATCGAGCTTCGCCTGCTGTTCGGCGATTTCCGTTTCCTTGTCGGTCAACTCGGTCTGTGCGGTTTCAAGCTGTTCCTTCTGCTGGGCAAGCACTTCTTCCGCCGTTGCCAGTTCGCTTTCGGCGGCATCCAGGCGAATCTGCTGCGCCACCATCTGCTGTTCGGCTTCCGACAGCTTCGCACTCTTTTCCTCCAGCTCCGCCGTGGCGGTTTCCAGGTCGTATTCACGGCGCAGAATTTCGTCTCGATTGATTTCGTACATATCAAAATACTGATAGATGATGTAGAACATAATCAGTATGATGATCAGCAAAAGCGAGCTCATCAAATCCGAAAAGCTCAGCCAGAAGCTTCCGTTGTTTTTTCCGCCCCGGTCAATATGCCTGCGTCGATAATTGCGCATATTTCAACCCCCTTCGGCACTTTACTGTGCATTCAAGCGGTCGATGGTGTCCCGAAGCGCCTGCTGTGCCTGTTCCATCGCTGCGCTCAGGCGATCCACCTGCGCAAGAAGCTCGTCGGCGGTCTCATTCACCGCATGGGGAAGCTCCTTGAGCGATTCGGTGATGCCCGATGCGAGATAATCCACGCGCTGCGTGAATTCATTCACATAATCGCCGTAAGCATCCAGCGTTTCGCGGATTTCCTTTTCGATGGTCTGCACCGCACCCGTCTGCGCCGCCTGAATCTGTGCGCCCGCCTGCTTCATGTCCTCTGCGGCCTGCTGCATTGCACGGGTGGCGGCGGCGTTGTCGGCGTTGAATTTCTCGCCGAACTGCTTGATGGCCGCAGTCATGGTTTCAACGCTGCGGGTGATTTCGCCCTGCATGGCGCTGACCGTTTTCAGATATTCGTTCTGACGGCGGCTGACCAAATCCATCTGTTCAACGCTCTCGGCAATCTTCTGATACGATGCGGCGGAATTCTTCTGCGCCTTGCGCAAATCATCGACATAGTCCTGCGTGGACTCCACCAGATTCTGCGCGATTTTCTGAACATCCTTCAAATCGCGAACGGCGGCGGCGGATTCCACCATGCTCATGCGCACAGCGGTGAATGCCGCTTCCTGTTCACGGGTGGATTCATCCAGCACGCGCGAGAATTCCTTGAGCTTGCCGGACATCGTGCTGTCCATGTGCTCGATGAATCGGGTGACCACGGCGTCCAGAAAGCGCATCTGTTCCTTGGTGGACACGGTGATAAAGCTCTGCAAACTCTGCTGAATCGGTTCGAGCGATTCCTGCATAATCTGGGCGAGATTGTCGGTAAACGAGCCGTTCAAATCCCGAGCCATGGTCTGAATCAGAGCGGTCTGCTCCTGCTGATAAATCGCAACCTGCGTGAGCGGATCAACGCTCAGAACGCCCGCATTGCGGCGAAGCGCACCGTAAAACGATTTAATCGTGTTCTCCGCGGAACCGTAGACCGCGCGGGTAATCAGCGTGAACGACACCGAGCCGACCACGCCGAAAATGGAGGTCACGAATGCGTATTTCATTCCGGGAATCAGGGTGGTGATGGAATTCTGAACGGAATCGAAGTCGGTCATGTCGAAGCCCGCCAGGCCTCGCGCCAAACCGATCAGCGTTCCCAAAAAGCCCAGCGACACCAGCAAACTCGGCACCGCATCCGCAAACGCAGAGCGGCCGGGGCCGTAAATCACCGTGTCCTCGTTGATGAAATCCTCCACATTGCTGGCGTTGTGATACACGCCGTCGGCAAAAAACAGGTTGTTCATGTAGGCGCTCCAATGCGCCATCAGCGAACC
>CAVHAH010000042.1:6340-13237 GCA_963633785.1 bacterium | reverse complement strand
CGCTTGCGGTTCGGGCGATTGAACGCTGTCGGGCGGAACGGTCGGTTCCTCGGTGGGTTCGGGGGTGGATTGAGAATTGTCGCCGCTATCGGGCGGAAGTGTCGGATCGGGGCTCGGGGAAGCGCTCGCCTCCATGTTGCCCACGTCCGGCTGCGGTGTGGTTTGCGGTTCTTCGGTCTCATCCGAGCCTTCCGCACCGAAAGCCGATCCGCCGGCGGGGTTGAAGGCCACCCAGCCGATGCCGCCGATGTAGACTTCCGTCCATGCGTGCGCATTCTCACCGGTCAGAATCACGCTTTCTGCGCCGTCCATGCGCGCGTAATAGCCTTCGACATACCGCGCGGGCACGCCTGCGATTCGGCACATCACCGTCATGGCGGAGGCGAAATAACTGCAATACCCTTCGCGCGTATCCAGCACAAACTGCGATACGAAATCACGATTCAAAAGCGGATAGCCCGGTTCGAGCGTGTAGGTACAGTTGCTCTTCAGCCAGCGCTCAATCGCAAGCGCACGATCGTAATTGCTTGTGCAGTCTGCGGTAATTTCCTGCGTGAGCGTATAGACGTCCGATTCGATGCCGTCGGGCAGCTGCAAACAGCCGTCGGTCTCGCTCTCGTTGATGTCCTCGGTCATGATTGCTCGAATGGAGGCATCGTTCGGAATCAGCGCAACGAAGGAATAGCTGTCGCCCGCTTCCACCGTTCGGGTTAAAAACATTTCGCCGATGGAATTGTAGTATACGGCGTTTTGAACGTCCATCGAGAATGATTGCAGTCTGCCCGGAACAAACAGCGTGCTCGTTGCGTCCGCAAGGAATTCAACCTGCGCTTCCTGCGCATCAAAGCCTGCGATGTCCGCCATGCCGAACAATTCACTGCGAACGCCCGAATGCGTGAAATCCAGGAAGAGGTAGCGTGATTTCGAACTGCTGTCCGTCCAAGATCCGCCGGTATAGGTTCTTCGAATCGAACCGCGCAGTAAAAGATCGGCATCGGAAGTTACACGCATCACCGCATCGGTGTTCGGATTCGCAGGACCGCCCAATCGGGCTTCCACCGTGCCGTTCACTTCGGCGGCGTGATCGTAGCCTTCCGTGTTGATGGTGAAGGGAATGCGCTCCTGCGTGAATCGGAAGTATTCCTCGAATATCTGCGTAACATAGTCCGCCGCATCCTTCAGAGGTTTGAATGTGATTCCCTCGTTGGGCACCAGCAGAAGCGCCAGGGCAACGGCCATGACCGAAGGCAGCAGTATCCGCAGAAAATCCTTGAAGCGAAGATTTCGCCCGTTCACGGCGAATGCGATTACGGCGCAAAACAGCCCGGGAATCGCCCGTGACAGAGGAATTTCATCGTTGAGCGTATAGGCCACCATGCAAATCATGCCCATTACCGCAAGGGCGGATACCGTTCCCGATCGGTGACTGAGCAAAAGAAAAAAGCAAATGCAGAGAATGCAGGCGATCATTGCCGACATCGTGTCGGATGAAAGCATGAGCTGTTCCATGTCGTTAAGGCGTATGGCCGAAACAACCGCATTCACAGAACGCCCCGAAAAGCAGAGAATTCCGCCGCCAAGCCCCAGCGCAATCAGCGAACACACACCTTTGCGTGAAAACAAAACGCAAATTGCGCCGAACACCGCCGAGCAGAGATATGCGCTTAAAGCATTCGACGGTATTTGAACGGCATATAAAAGCAGCACCGCCGAACAAGCGGACATCCCGCAGGCGAGTATCGCCGCAATCACACTGCGCAACCAATCTCGTTTATTCATGATTTTACTACCTGAACGCCCGCCATTTTCAACGTTTCGAGCATCTCCAAAGTATTTTCCGGCGCATTCGTATCCACCAGCACCACACGGGTTTTCACGCCCATGCGCTGCATTCGTATTGCCATGTCCGCACAGCGTTCGTTCAATGTGGCCGTAACCAGTATCGCACCGCCCGTTCGGGCAATGCGTGATTGCATCAGCATCAGAACTTTTTCATACGAATACGGGCAATCGAAATCCGTGCGCATCAACGCTTCCGCAAATGCCGCCAAATCCGCAACCGACTGTCCCGCCGTTTCCGAAGGCCTTGTTCCCGTAAGGGGCATGCGCACGGGGAATCCCGATTTCAGCTGCGCCTGCACCGCACCCAGCGCCTGTTCGCAAATCGCATCTTCCAGATTCAAACGGGTATCCCGATTGAGCTGAATGGCGGAGAGATTCGGCAGCACCAGCGTATCCGGTCGGGCGGTTTCTTCATACGTTCGAACCAGCACCTCACGGCGGCGCATCGACAATTTCCAGTGCACCTTTTTCAGGCTGTCGCCGTCCTGCCATGCGCGAATGCCCGACGGGGAAGCGTTGTCCTCCGAACCGAGAGAGTGCATCTCTAAACCCATATCGCTCGATTCAATCGGCATGCATTCGGCATTCACGGCCTTGGGCAATACCGAAATGCGCATCGCCTGTGTGTTTTTCAGTTTTCTCGTGCATTCAAACAGCGAAAACAAATCACGCACCGTCGCACTGCGCACGCCCAATGTATACATTCCCCGATGACGGCACTGAATGCGGCATTGGAATGTTCGGGCGCTAAACGGCGGCAGATTTGCGCTGACCTCCTGATCCGAATCCTGATTCAGCCCGACATTCAGCGTGATTCCCGCCACGGGCAGAATGCCCATATGCGAAATCTGCACCACGGCATTCACGCCTTCGCCGCGCTTGATGCGCACCTGTCCTTCCCGAACGTTCACCCGCAGCGAAAACAGCACCGCAAGCACGCTCAGCAGACTCAGCAAACACACAACGCCAATCAGAATCGCCATCAGAAAGTATATGCGCGTTCCCGTTGTCAAACCGGTTACGAGCAACACAACCGCCGCAATGCAGGCGCCGAGAAATCGCCTGTTCATTTCACCTTCACCGGAACGGGCACGCCGGAGAGCACGTTTGCCAGAATTCGGCTTGCGGTCATATTGCGCATGCGTGCTTCGGGGCTGAGCACCAATCGGTGCGCCAAAACGGGGTCTGCCATGCGCTTCACATCTTCGGGGGATACATAATCACGCCCGTCGAGCAGCGCATTCGCCTGCGATGCGTGCAAAAGCGAGATTGCCGCGCGGGTGGAAATGCCCAACTGCAGCGCGCTCGTTTTTCTGGATGCGGCGGCAATGGCGGCAATATAACTGCGAATCTCCTTTGCGGAATACACGCTTTCGACTTCCTGCTGCAGGCGCAGAATATCCTCGGCGGTGCAAATCGGCTTCAATTCGGACATCGGCTTTCTGCCGGAGGCGTAGCGATCCAGAATCTCCGTTTCCTCCTGCGCCGTGGGATAACCGATGGATACACGCATGAAGAATCGGTCGAGCTGTGCTTCCGGCAGGGGATAAGTGCCCACGAAATCCACGGGATTCTGCGTGGCCAGCACGATAAAGGGCTTGGGAACCTGATACGTCACGCCGTCTACGGACACCTGTCCTTCTTCCATAACCTCCAGAAGCGATGATTGCGTTTTGGGAGAGGTGCGGTTGATTTCGTCGGCCAGAACAATCTGGCTCATAATCATGCCCGGACGGTATTCCATTTCGCCTGTTTTGAAATTTGCGGCGGAAAAGCCCGTGACGTCGCTGGGCGTGATGTCCGGCGTGAACTGAATGCGTTTGAACGAACAATCGAGCGATTTTGCCAATGCGCTCGCCAGCGTGGTTTTGCCCACGCCCGGAACATCCTCGATTAAAACATGACCGCGGCAGAGTATGGCAATCATCATCAATTCGATGGCGTCTTCCTTGCCCACGATTACATGTCCGATATTCTGTGTCAATAATTGCGCAAAGCGCTGTGTAACCTGCATAGTGATACTCCTTTGTAGGGCTTCGATATTCATTAGACGAAGCGGATGCGAAAACAGTTCCACCCCATAATAGTATACAAAAATCCCTCCCGAATTGCAAGTTTTCCCTTTGCGAATCGTTCGGTTTATGCTATAATAGGGATGAAATCATGTTTCGGGAGGATGGGCCTGTGATACTCGGCGTGGGAACGGATGTTGTGAATCTCGAGCGCATCGCACATGCTATGGAGAATCCGAGATTCACCGAACGGGTATTCACCCCGATAGAACGGGAAGGCATATTCAAGCTCTGTTCGGAGCGCCAAACGGAACACGCCGCCGGATTGTTTGCGGCAAAAGAGGCCGTTGCGAAAGCGTTCGGCACGGGATTCAAAGGTTTCGGATTCTCCGATATCGAAATTCGCCCCGATGCCAACGGCCGTCCCGAGGTTTTCCTGCACGAACGTGCGCACAGAAGCGGACACGTTCACCTGTCGATTGCGCACGATGCCGGAATTGCGGTTGCGTTTGCGGTGTGGGAAGAAAACGATACGGATATAAAGGAGAGATCGCTATGATTCTGCAATGGTACGGACATTCCTGCTTCGGCTTGACTTTTGATAACGGCATTACCCTGATTACCGATCCGTTTGACGATTCGATGAATTATCCCCTGTGTACCGCACGGGCGGATATCGCCGTTGTCAGCCACGATCATTTCGACCACAATCATGTGCAGTCGCTTGTCGGAAATCCCGCAATCATCAAGAATGCGGGCGAGCATTTCGTGAGCGGCATCAAAATCACCTGCGTGCCCAGCTTTCACGATCCCGATCAGGGAACAAAGCGGGGGAGCAATCTGATTTCCGTTATCGAAGCCGACGGCCTGCGCATCGGTCATTTGGGCGATTTGGGACACATGCCCAATGAAACGCAGCTTAACGCCATTCGGAATCTCGATATCATGCTGATTCCCATCGGCGGATTCTTCACCATCGATACCGATCAGGCGATTGAGATTATCCGCAAGGTCAATCCCCGCTGTGCGATCGGCATGCATTTCAAGAATCGGTATTGCGATTTCACCATCAGCGATGAAATCCGTTTCGTGAAGGAACTGGATGCGCAAACGCTGGCAAATCGCATCGAAATCGGCAAGGACACGCCGCTTCCCAAGGCGGCCATCATGCAATACGAAGCATAAAAAAAGACCGGGCAACCGGTCTTTTTTATATATCAGGTTTCGATTTCTCCCTGCGGCGCATTGAAATCGACATTCGGCAAATCATCGAGGGTTTCGATGCCGAAGTGTTTCAAGAAGGCGTCGGTGGTGCGGTAAAGGGTGGGGCGCCCGAGGGTTTCCCGCTGACCGCATTCTTCGATGAATCCCTTCGCCATAAGCGATTGCACGGAATAATCGCATTTCACGCCTCGAATGGATTCGATGTCGCCTCGAGTGCAGGGCTGGCGATAGGCGATAATCGATAAAGTTTCAAGCACCGCCTGCGAAAGCGGACGTTTCTGAATCGGCTGCAAAAACATTTCGACCTGCGGAGCATATTTCGGGCAAATCGACAGAAAAACGCTCTCGCCGCTTCTGTTGAGCTGAATGCCCCGATTTTCCAGCGACAGGTGATCGCCCAACGCTTCGAGCGCTTCTGCCATTTCCGAAACGGTCAGATTCATTGCGTGCGCAAGGTCCTCCACCCGAACGGGATCGCCCGCCACAAACAGTATCGCTTCCAGAATTGCGGATAGATTTTCCATATCAATAAAACTCCTCTACTGCTTTTACTGCCGCAAACATGGCGCTTCGCAGTCCATGCGCTTCCAACGCTTCCACGCCGCGAATCGTACTGCCGCCGGGCGAACAGACCGCATCCTTGAGAATGCCCGGATGCAATCCCGTTTCCAACTGCAGCGTGCCCGTTCCCACCAGCATCTGACTTGCCAAGCGGTAAGCCGTTTGCCGAGGCAGTCCGTATTGAACACCCGCATCCGCCAGCGCTTCGATTACCATTGCGCCAAACGCAGGTCCGCAGCCCGAAATTGCCGTGGCGGGGGTCATTTTTGCGCTCGGAAGCGTTTCAATCAGGCCGAGAGCGCCAAACAGCTCTTTTGCCTGAATCCGTTCCGAATCGTTTAATGTGTTCTGTTCCTCGAACAGAAGAATGCCCTTGTTGACCTTGCAGGGCGTGTTGGGCAATATGTATTGAATGCGGGCGGATGCGCCGAGAATACGCAAATACCGTTCGCAGGTCCAGCCCGTGGCCACGGAAAGAATCGGCTTTCGCAAATCCAAATCGGGCAGTATACTTTCCACCACATCGGGCTTCACGGCGATAACGATAGAATCCGCCTGTGAAACCGCCTCGCCGATGGTTTCACAAGCGTGAATGCCCACGGCCTTCGCATAATCGCAAAGCCTGTCGTAATGCTTTGCAACGGCATAAATCTCATTTGTGTGAAGCGCTTCGCTTCGAAGCCAGCCTTCGACAATCGCGCGCGCCATATTGCCCATTCCGATGAATCC
Organism: bacterium; assembly: GCA_963633785.1. GTDB lineage: Bacteria > Bacillota > Clostridia > Christensenellales > Aristaeellaceae > Faecivicinus. The sequence continues at coordinate 6,869 of CAVHAH010000042.1, read as the reverse complement.
GATTTTCATGGGAACCTCCTTTGATTATGTATCGCTTCTTGCGAATACCACAAACATATCGCCCTGCGTGCCTGCCACCGCATTCTGCGTGTATTCACCCGCAAGGGCGAGATACCATTTCACACGCCTGGTTACATAGCGGGTCATTTCATCGAAGGTAACTTCGCCGTTGTAATCGATGTCGGCATTCATTGCGCTTCGGGCGTTTCTGTCTATGCTCCAGCCCAGTGCATCGCAGACTGCACGGGCAAATACGGTCGCCATATCGCTTTCATCCGTTCCGGAGAAGCTGATGCGGTAAGAATCCTGATCCAGCAGTGCGCTGGCGAGCACGTGGTATTTGCTGGCTTTCAGGCTTGATTTCCCGATGGCTCCGTCGAATACCCGTGTAACGCCCTGCAAAAGCATGTCGGAATCGCTCGCTTCGCCCAACAGACCGCCGCTTCCGCAGCAATCCGCCAGCAACACGATTTCGCCCGGAATTTCACGCAATTCACGTTCCAAATCGCTTGCGGAAAGCACCGAGCCG
>CAVHAH010000042.1:0-6330 GCA_963633785.1 bacterium | reverse complement strand
GAGCCGTCCGCCATCACGAAAAATGTCATGCCCGCGCGATAAACGCCGTGGCAGGTGATGTAGAGAATGGAAACATCCGAATCCGTTGCATCGGCGAATGCCGAGCGAATGCCCGCAATCACGGAATCACGGGGCTGATCCATCAGCGTGGTGACCGTGCATTCACGCCCGTTGAATCGCGCGGTTTTCAAAAGCGATTCAATGCTTTCAACGCTCCTTTGCGAACCGACGCGCACGCTTTCCACGCTTTCATCGTAATTCTGTTCGCCGATGAGCAGTGCCCGATAGTGGGGGAGTGTCGCCGAAACGGTGATTGTAACGGAATCGGAATGAGAACCGTTGGCGGCCGTGATCGTGACCGTGCCGAGCCCGACAGCCGTTACTTCGCCCCGGGCATCCACCGTGGCGATGCTTTCATCGCTGCTTTCGTAGGTGATGTTCCCGTCCGTCGCATTCTCGGGCGATACTTTCGCATTCAGAAGGAACGATTCGCCCGTTTCGATTTCCGTTCGCTGTGATGCAATCGTAACGGCGTCTGCGTCTACACGGGTAACCGTGACGGCGCATTTTGCCGTTGCACCGCCGTAAGCGTAGGCGATGATATTCGTTTCGCCCGGTTCACGCCCTTCGAGAATGCCGTCTTTGCTTACGAATGCGATGTCGGGGTTTTCGGAGGCAAAGGCCACAAGGCCGCACGAATCCTGCGGGGAAACAACTGTGGCAATCTCGGTGTTCGAACGCCCTTGAAGGGTGATTTGAGATTGCGAAAAGGCAAGTTCTTGAGCGGCATCGGCGCTTTCCGCTCCCTGAATGCGCAGTGCGTATTTGCCGATTTCGCCGTCTCTTGCGAACACCCGAATGAAATAGGGGGTATCGGCCGAGAATTGCGCACTCAGAAAGCACGCTCCCGATTCGGAACAATCGCCGACAGCCAGAATTTCACCTGCGGCATTCACCAGCCACGCATCGAGCTTCACGGAATGATCCATCGGCAGCACGGCAATCAGTGCGGCGCAATCCGTATCGGGCGCAACGCAATACCAGTGCGTATCGCCGCTTCGGGTAATGGATTTCTGATATTCACCGCCGATTTCCATTTCCAAAGGATTGTCAAAACATCGGCTGAGCGTTTCACGGGTGATTTCCAGTTCGCCCGTGCCCGTTCCGTAGATTTTCAGGGTGTATTCGGTTTCGGCATTCAAGCGCGCGGAAAACAGCTTCGTGCCGCTCGCCTGATAGGTCAGCAGGGTATCGCCCTGATACAATTCCGCATGATCCACCGATAATTCCTGCGCCGAAAACAGGTAGCCCGCATACATATCGTTGACCGAAGGCGTGAATGTATACGTGAATGCGTTTTCAACGCCCTTCAGCGAAACGCTTTCGGCCAGACCGACAGCATCGGACGACAAGCCCGATGCAATCAGAATCCACCCTAGAAGCACGCCGAAAAGCAGGCGCGGAAAACGTTTTCGCATGAATTCAGCCTCACTGATTTACTGCAAGATCGATTGCGATTTTCACGGTCATCAGCGCCAAAACCGCCAGCATTACATATCGAACCAGCTTTGCGCCCCGCTTCAGTGCGAGCTTTGAACCGATCCAGCCGCCGGCCATCGAACAGAACACCGCAGGAATCGCCAGCGGATAACAGACATAGCCGCCCGCAATGCGCGTAACCAGCGAAGCGATATTGCTGGTAAGATTAACGGGCTTGGCAGTGGCGGATGCGGTCAGCATATCCATGCCGGTGAAATAGGAAAACAGCAGAATCAGAAATGTGCCCGTGCCCGGCCCGAAAAAGCCGTCGTAAAAACCCGTGAGTGCGCCGATAAAGAAGCAGAGAATGTAATCACGGGTCGTCTGCTTTCGGGATTCACGCCCTTTGGCACGATTGAGCGCAACGATTACGCCCACGGTCGGTGCGGCAATCAGCATGAATATCCGCATGAATCCGTCGCCTAAGCGAATGGCCGCCCGTGTGCCCAGATAGGAGCAGGGAAGGCTTCCACAAATCGCACACAATGCGGGAATCAGAAGAATGCGCTTGTTTTTGAAATAGCGAACGGTGGCAACGAGCGTGCCGAATGTCGAGGAGAATTTATTGTTGCCCGATGCGAAATCGTAGTTCAATCCCGCCATGGTATATGCAGGCAGTGAAATCAAACCGCCGCCGCCGCTGATGGAATCGACCAGCGCAGCCAAAAACACAAACGGAAGCACAATAAAATACATCTTCGCACTAACAACCATTCGGAAACACTCCCACAGAACAGAATACAAACTTACCCAGTCTATTCTATTATAGCAGATTCTCGAACGGATTGACAGCGCGAATGTGGCGAAAAAAAGACCTTTGTGTACATTTGTCAATGATGCACGGCGTTCCCCCGATGAATATTCGAATGCCGCCGTTGATTGCCCGGAAGAGACCGCTCAACAGCGCATAAAAAACCGAACATCATTTTGCGGAATGATGTTCGGTTCGAATAATGGGTTCTGTCTATCCGCTTCGGTGAACGGTATCGCTTAATTCGTTTTCTCCCAATAGCGTTCTCCATACACTTTTAGTTTCGCCAAATGCTCTTGCCACTGGGATTCGTCCCATTTGGCGTTCGGATCCCAGGGACACACGTAGTAAGCATGACGGGTGTCATCGTCGGAGTCTTTAACCGCTTTTTTCACAACGATCTTCTGATCGCTGAGGCAAGCCGTCCAGCAATAGCCTTCGAACACCTGATCCCCACGCACAATCAGAACGTGGCTCCACTTTCCCTCTTCGCCGATGACTTTTACGGTGTGGTTGAAGTGGCGGGTCGTGACGATTTCGGCCTCCAAATCGGCGGAAACGCGAATGTTAAGGCACGGACTGGCGGCAACATAGCGAGTCTTGCCCTCTATGGCGTCCGCTTCCTCTACGGTCGTGATTGCTTCTGCGGCGGTGGTCTCCGTGGTTGCGGTCTCCGTGTCGGCAGTCGCCGTGGCAGTGGGTTCAGCCAGTGCGGATGTGCCGCCGAGCGCCAAAGCCATAACGATAAACATGGTCATAATACGCTTGGTCATGATATTCATCCCCTTTCTTTATTTTCCTATTCTACCACAATACAGTTAAATAAGAGTGCATATTATATTATCGATGAGTTTATTTGAACCCTCGAAAAAAAGAATTGTCGACCATTCCGTCGATACAACTATTTCTTCCTGCAATTTTTATCAGCCGGTATAGGTATACCATTCTATCGACACGACTATGTCGTCTACGGCGTTGATATACAGAATACCGTCGTGTCCGTTTACGTCAACGAGGGATTTTTCGCTTGAAGGATGTTCCAATGCCGCATAATTTGCGTTGTTTCCCTCCATGAGCTCCAAACCGTTGGCGGTCATGGCGTTCACGGCCTCTTCAAGAGACATGCCGCACGCCGCACCGTAGATTTTGTATCCTCCGCCTTCCAAAACGATGCAGTTTGCCGAATCCCGACCGCCTATGTACAGCGATTCATTAAAATACTGATTCGGCACCTCGCTTTGCACCTTGCGATAGTGGGAAAGCCCGAGTGCCTGCGCACTTTGTTGCAAATCGCTTCGATAGTAGGGTGAAAGCTCCGTCCAGTCTTGTGCCGCTTCTGCATCGTATTGAATCGGATTATCGCTGCCGTTCAGCACAACGCCGTCGGCGGATAACCAGCCGCTCAGCGATTTGTTGTCCGCAGCCGACCAAACATTCTCCACATAATACCATTCCGCACCGTTCGCATCCGCAGCGGTTTCGGACACATTCCACGAATCGCCCAAACCGAGTTGCCCCGCCACGCCGTAATCCGTTCCCGGACCTTCGTAGAGGTTTACCTGTTCCTCCATTACCAAAACCGACGCCTGTGCTGCGCCCATCAGCAACACCATTGCCAAAAGACACGCTAAACCCAATCGAATGCCGCGCATTCAAAACGCCCCCTTCATATTATTTCTGTCCCTTAGACGCAATCACTGCGAAGAAGTTCCGCATTGCCCCAAAATATCATACAGCGCCTTTGCGTTCAGTATCTTTATAGCGGATGAATCGTATAGGATAATTCCCCGGTCTTGCAGTTTTTTCAGCTCTCTGTGAAGAGACGGGCGCGATACATTCATCAGCATTGCCCATTTTGACACGGAGTCGGGAATTCTTACGGTATCTTTTCCGCTTTGCCGCACCTGCATCAAAAGCCAGAAAGCGGCCTTTTGCGCAATTCCGTTGTAGGAAAGAAGCTCCAGTTTCTGCTGAAGCATATAGGTTGCCGTTGCAATCTCCGCCGTAAGATTTTCCAGAATTCGGACGTTTTTCTGCATCATCCGAATCAAATCCTCTTTTCGGAACATCATTACGGCAACGGGCATCAGCGCCACCATGTCGCACGGATATTTGTGATTTTTCGAGAATACCGCCGCAGGGCCGATTGTTTCTCCCGGAACACGGACGGATACGTTAATCTGACTTCCGTTGGGAAACGGCTTTTGCGCCTCGACCTTGCCTTCGAGGATAATCCCGATTCGGTTAGCCTCCTCCAAAAGGCGGAAGATGGTTTCGCCTTTATCGTAACATTGAATGTGATGCGGAATCTCCTCCAACACGCACCGCAAATCTGCGGCGGATACGCCCGCAAACAAATCGCTTTTCTCGAGCACGGAATAATCCATAGCATTGCCCCTTTCGATTATATTATACCACAAATTTTTCCGCTTGTGTATCTCCGGATACAGTATATTGCAAGTATCCGTTGTATAATTAAATCAGAAAAGAGAGGAGGAATTCGAATGAGTTACGGCGAATGGAAAGAGAGAGCGGCTTCCTTTAAGCGGATTGATGTAAGAGGCGTGCAGGGAAATTTCTTTCAGGGAATCAAGCATCAGGCCATGCAGCTTCCCGCAGGAAACGGTTTGGAGATTATTCAGTCCTTCGATCCCATTCCGCTCTATGAGGTAATGGAAGATCTCGGCTATGAGCACCACACCGAGCAGAAAGGCGAAGCGGAATTTCACGCATACTTCTATCGTGCGGAAGAAAAGCAGGAGGAAAAGAACATTCCGATGCGCCCCGCGGCGTTGACGAACATGCCGCTGATTGATGAAAAGCTCGGAAACATTGCGGTGAATTTCTGGGATTTGACGTGGAATGACGCAAACCGCCATCTCCCGTATGAGATGCGGCTCCTGCTTTCGCTTACGAATGCGGTTGGTGCAGGACGCATGCGTCAGGCCACAAGAGAGCTTGTTAAAGCGTATATCCACGGGCTTGACAGTGCGGCGCTGGATGATGTGTTCGAGTTGCTGGCATGGAATCAGGGCATCGGATATTTCAGCTCGGAAATCGGCCCGTCCACACTGTTCCAAGCGTACAAGACCATCAAGAACATGGAGAAGCAGGGAAGGGAACGCAGCGAGATTTGCGCAGCGCTGAAGGAGAAGTTCGGAGAAAAGAATCCGGACGTCAAAGTGTAAAAGCTCGTCGAAGTCAAGGAACCGATTCACAATCACCAATAAGGCGGTGACAGTATGAAAGAAAAGATCGGAGAGGTATTCTCCGTTGCGAAGGATAATCCACCGATACCGGGCTGCACGATTTCCAAGGCCGTGCACAGCGGGACGAATGACATCATCTATTTCTCGCTGGCAAAGAATACGGACATCTCTGCGGAAATCTACCCGTATTACAAACTGCTTATCGTGGCAGACGGCAGTATGGAGGTCTACGGCGCGGAAGGTTTCTCGAAAACCTTGCACACGGGAGACTGCATGATAACCCCGACAGATACCCCGATGGGAATGCGGACATCGCAAGGTGCTGTATATACGGAAATTTCAATCAGGAGGAACGATACAATGAACGAAGCAATCAAAGCAGGCGAAGTTTTCAAACTGGCGGAACTGGTTCCCTATGTTGAGGGCAAGATTGTCAACATGGACGTGGTGCACAATGACAAGATGAAATTCGTGGTCATGGCCTTTGACGAGGGCACGGGCCTCTCCGAACACGCAGCGCCCGGCGAAGCAATCATCTTCGCACTGGACGGTGAAGGCATAATCGGCTACGAAGGCAAAGACCACCCCATTAAGGCAGGAGAAAACTTCCATTTCGCCAAAGCCGGACTGCATAGCGTCAAAGCAACGAAGAAATTCAAAATGGCGCTTCTGCTGACGCTGGAATAATCGGCAGGAAAGCAACACCGCACAATTCAGCGGCGACGCTGAATTGTGCGGTGTTGTCTTAAATCGTTTCACACGTTCCGCTCAATACGGCATGAACGAAGGGGGAGCCTGCCCTTTTGCAGACTCAAACCCGAAAAACACAGA
>CAVHAH010000041.1:9913-13297 GCA_963633785.1 bacterium | reverse complement strand
TCACCATGGTGGTTTTGGTGTCGTTCATCGTGCGCAGTATGGATTTTCCGGATTCGTACAGCCCGATTGCGGGAATGGAGAAAACCACAACGTCGAAATACCCCTTCGCATGCGCATAGACGTCGTCCGCAATCGAACCGAAGCATTTGCGCAGCAGCCATTCACGCAATGCGATGGCCAGAAACATGGTGCCCAGCGAAATCAGAGCATTCAACCAAACCATTTCATCCGCCGCCTGAATCGCCTTTTTGCGGTTCTTTGCGCCGAGATACTGCCCTGCGATAATCGCACCGCCGGCGGCCAGGGCGGCATAGATGTTAATCAGCAGCTGAATCAGCGTGTCCACCAGCGAAACGCCCGATACCGCCGCTTCGCCGTTTCCGGAGAGCATCACCGAATCAATCATGCCGACAATCAAATCCAGAAACAGCCCCACCATTAAAGGAACAATCAAACGAATCAATGCCCGAACGCCGAAAATATCCCGCTCGGATTCTTTGTCGGAAAAACCATGCATACCCAATCCCCCCATAACGGCTATATTATAGAAGGAAAGGGAATCAATGTCAAATAAAAAAGCGGCTCACAACGAGCCGCCGTTTGCGATAATCATTCTTGCATAATCGATCATTCGCAGATTCATGGACATGGATTTTCTTTGCAGAAGGCGATGCGCCTCGCCTTCGCTCAGATGGGATTCACGCATCAATATCGCCTTCGCCTTCTCGATTTCCGCGCGCTGCGCTTCATCGCGCCGGGGCATTCGCATATCGTGTTCCCGCACCAGCGATTCCACGGCGTTAATCAATTCGTTGGCGGTGAACGGCATAATCAATCTGGCCGCATCCGTGTTTTCGCACAATTCGAGATGCTCGGGGCGATCCACAATCAACACCATTGCCATCTCGCTTAAATCCATCGCAATCTGATCCGCCGTGCGATCGGGAAAACGGGCGCCGCAAACCAGAATGCCGTCGTGACATTGTGAAAACGCCCGCATAACCTCGTTTCCCGTGACGCATTGGCGAAAGACATTGAATCCGTTGCGTTCCAGCACCGTCGAAATCTTTGCGACCGCCTGCCGATTGGAAAAGCCGACAATGATTCTCGCCATATTGCGTCCCTCCTCATTACAGAATCGGACTGCCTTCATCAGGCAGTCCGAAACCCGATCAATAGATGGTCAGATACTTCTCGATTTCCCAGTTGGAAATGCGGGTGCAGTATTCATCCCACTCGCGCGTCTTGCCTTCGACATACTGGGTCACGATGTGGTCGCCCAGGGTATCGAGAATCAGCTTGTCCGTGCACATCGTGTCCACGGCCTCCATCAGGTTGGCGGGCAGACCCTCGATGCCGTGCGCCTTGCGCTCTTCGGGGCTCATTGCGAAGATGTTCTCGGTGATTTCATCCGGCGGGGTCATGCCCTTTTCGATGCCGTCCAAACCGGCCGCCAGGCAAACCGCCAGCGACAGATACGGGTTGCAGGTCGGATCGGGGCAGCGCAGTTCGACACGGGTGGCCTGTCCGCGTGCGGCGGGGATACGAATCAGCGCACTGCGGTTGCTTGCCGACCATGCCAGATAGCACGGAGCTTCATAACCGGGCACCAGGCGCTTGTAGGAGTTGACCAGCGGGTTCGTGATTGCCGCCATGGCGCGAACGTGTGCAAGCAGACCTGCGATGAATGCGTAGGCTTCCTTGGAAAGTCCGCGCGGATCGGAAGGATCGGCGAACACGTTCTTGCCGTCCTTGAACAGCGACATATTCGTGTGCATGCCGCTTCCGTTGATTCCGAATACGGGCTTGGGCATGAACGTTGCATGCAGACCGTTCTTCTGCGCCAGCGTCTTCACGGCGAGCTTGAAGGTCATGATGTTGTCTGCGGCGGTCAGCGCATCGGTGTATTTGAAATCGACCTCGTGCTGTCCTGCGGCAACCTCGTGGTGCGAAGCCTCGATTTCGAAGCCCATCTGCTCGAGCGTCATGCAGATTTCGCGGCGGGTGCTTTCGCCGTGGTCGAGCGGGCCCAGGTCGAAGTAACCGGCTTCATCGGAAGTGGTTGTGGTCGGGCGGCCCTGTTCATCGGTCTGGAAGAGGAAGAATTCACATTCGGGGCCGACGTTGAACGAATAGCCCATATCCGCCGCACGCTTCAGAACGCGCTTGAGCGTGCCTCTGGGATCGCCGACAAACGGCGTTCCGTCCGGATTGTACACATCGCAAATCAGGCGAGCGACCTTGCCCGTCTGCGGACGCCACGGCAGAATCGTGTAAGAATCCAAATCGGGGCGCAGATACTGGTCGGATTCCTGAATGCGAACGAAGCCTTCAATGGAGCTGCCATCGATCATGATCTGATTGTTCACGGCCTTTTCGATCTGCGAAGCCGTGATAGCCACATTCTTTAACTGACCGAAAATGTCCGTAAACTGCATACGAATGAACTCCACGCCCTCTTCCCGAACCAGGCGCACGATGTCTTCCTTGCTGTACTTGCTCATGAGATGACCTCCTAAAAAAATCAAAATAAAAACAGAGCAGGGAACGGGATTCGGGAATTTACCCGATCCATACGCACCCTTGCTCTGATGTGGGGATTATAGCACTCGTCTTTTTTCATGTCAAGCGTACTTTTTCGGATTTTTTTGTAATGTTTTTGTGCGCTGCCATTCGCATTATTTTTAACGTGAATTCTCGGTTTTCGGGTGTTGACACGCTTTTTTCGCCGTGCTATAATAGGCGCAATTTTATAAAGGATGCATTGCGGAAGAAAAGTACCTGACGCAAAAAACCGTCACAGAGAGCGCGCGGATGCTGAGAGGCGCGCGGCGGTTGCGGCAGCGGAAAGAACCCTTCCAAGCCCGACTCGAAGATCAAGGGGGATCGGCAGAGAAGGCGCAGCGGCGGCTGTGTTGACAAAGCGTCGGGCAGATTGCCCGAATCGAGAAGCAAATCAGGTGGCACCACGTAAGGAGCGACATACGTCCTGAAATTTTCAGGGGAGTCGCATCGATATTCGGAGGTGTCTTTTTATGTGTTCGATTTTCGGCTGTGATACGAAATGTATTCCGGAGGAACTGCTGCAGGAGGGCTTTGAGCGCACGATTTCACGGGGCCCCGACTGTTCTTCTTTCATTGAAACCGATTCGGGCTATCTGGGCTTTCATCGTTTGGCCATTATGGGTTTGACCGACAGCGGCATGCAGCCGTTTGAATTGAACGGGAGCTATGCGGTGTGCAACGGCGAATTGTACGGCTTCCGCCCGATTCGAGATTCGCTCAGAGAAAAATACACCTTCAAAAGCGATTCCGATTGCGAAATCCTTCTGCCGCTGTTTGAAGAATACGATTTGGATATGTTCAAAACGCTGGATGCCGAAT
>CAVHAH010000041.1:0-9903 GCA_963633785.1 bacterium | reverse complement strand
ATGCAAAGCGCAAATCGCTGATTGCCGCCCGCGACCCGATCGGCATTCGTCCGCTGTATTACGGAATGGCGCCCGACGGCAAGCCCGTGTTCGCCAGTGAACCGAAAAACCTGATGGGTTTGGTGAAAACGATTCTTCCGTTCCCGCCCGGATGCTATTATGCCGACGGCAAATTCACCCGCTATGCCGATCCCGCCCATGTGGATCAATTCTGGATGACGAGCGAAGAAACGGCAAGCAAGGCGCTGCACGACCTTCTGATTGCGGGCGTTGAAAAGCGGCTGGACGCCGATGCGCCCGTGGGCTTCCTGCTCAGCGGCGGACTGGACAGCTCGCTGGTTTGCGCCATTGCCGCCAAGAAGCTGGGCAAACCGATTCGCACATTCGCCATCGGCATGGACATCGATGCCATCGATTTGAAGTATGCGCGCAAGGTGGCGGAATTCATCGGAAGCGAACATACGGAAGTGATTGTGAATCGGGACGACGTTGTTTCTGCGCTGGAAACGGTGGTCGAGCTTCTGGGCACATTCGACATTACCACCATCCGCGCCAGCATCGGCATGTATCTGCTGTGCAAGGCGATTCACGAAACCACGAACATCCGCGTTTTGCTCACGGGCGAAATTTCCGATGAGCTGTTCGGCTATAAATACACCGACTTTGCGCCGAATGCCGAGGCGTTTCAGGCGGAGGCCGAGAAGCGCATTCACGAACTGCACATGTACGATGTATTGCGTGCCGACCGCTGTATCTCCGTGAATTCGCTGGAAGCGAGAGTGCCGTTTGGCGATTTGGCGTTTGTGAACTGCGCCATGCGCATCGATCCCAAACTCAAGATGAACCGCCACAACATGGGCAAATACCTTTTGCGCAGTGCGTTCGCCTCGGATCACATACTGCCCGATGAAATTCTCTGGCGGCAGAAGGCGGCATTCAGCGATGCGATGGGGCATTCCATGGTGGATGATTTGAAGGAATATGCGGAAGAATGCTACACGGACGCCGAATTCGAAGCCCGCAGAAAGGCATTCACCCACGCCGCACCGTTCACGAAGGAGAGCCTGCTGTATCGTGAATTGTTTGAAAAATACTATCCCGGACAAAGCGGAATGATTGCCGATTTCTGGATGCCCAACCGCACATGGGAGGGCTGCGACGTCAACGATCCGTCCGCACGCGTCCTGGCCAACTACGGCGACAGCGGCAAATAATGCCGATTTGCATATATTCGAAGGAGGAAAACGGGAATGACCAAGTTTGTGTTTGTTACCGGAGGCGTTGTCTCCGGTTTGGGAAAGGGAATTACGGCGGCATCGCTCGGACGCCTTCTCAAGGCGAGGGGCCTGAAGGTGGCCGCACAGAAGCTCGATCCTTATATCAATGTCGATCCCGGAACGATGAGTCCGTATCAGCACGGAGAAGTGTATGTAACGGAGGACGGTGCGGAAACGGATCTCGACCTCGGCCATTATGAACGCTTCATCGATGAAGATTTGAATCGCTTCTCGAATCTGACCACCGGCAAGGTGTATTGGAATGTTTTGAATAAGGAGCGCAGGGGCGAATATCTGGGTTCGACGGTTCAGGTGATTCCCCATATTACCAACGAAATCAAGGCGTTTGTGTATGCCGTTGCAAAGCATTCGGATGCGGACGTTGTGATTACCGAAATCGGCGGCACAATCGGCGATATCGAATCCCAACCGTTTCTGGAGGCGGTTCGCCAGGTTTCTTTGGAAGTCGGGCGTGAAAACAGCCTGTTCATTCATGTAACGCTCGTTCCCTATCTGAGCGGCTCGGAGGAGCATAAATCCAAGCCCACGCAGCATTCCGTTCGTGAATTGCAGGGCATGGGCATTCGCCCGGACATCATCGTGCTTCGGTGCGATCAGCCGCTGGAAAGCTCGATATTCGAGAAAATTGCCCTGTTCTGCAATGTCGATCGTGAATGCGTGATTGAGAACCGCACGCTTCCGAACCTCTATGAAGCGCCGCTGATGCTGGAAAGCTCGAATTTCTCGTCGGTCGTGCTCAAGAAACTCGGTCTGCAGGCGCCCGAACCGGATTTGCATGAATGGCAATCGCTGGTGGAGCGCATTCGCGCGGGCAAAAAAGAGGTGCATATCGGCCTGGTGGGCAAATATGTGCAGCTGCATGATGCGTATCTGTCCGTGGCGGAGGCGCTGCGCCATGCCGGTTATGCGCTGGGTGCGGATGTGAAAATCGAATGGATTGATTCGGAAACCATCACCAAAGAAACGGTCGGCGAAAAGCTCGGCGCACTCAATGGCATTATCGTTCCGGGCGGATTCGGTTCGCGCGGCATCGAGGGCATGATTCTCGCCTGCCGCTACGCCCGTGAAAACAATGTGCCGTATTTCGGAATCTGTTTGGGCATGCAGATTGCCGTTATCGAATACGCACGCGACGTATTGGGGCTGGCAGACGCCAATTCGGGCGAATTCGAACCTGCGTGCGAACACAAGGTGATTGATTTCATGCCCGGTCAGAGCGTGGATATCGACAAGGGCGGCACATTGCGCCTGGGCAGCTATCCGTGCAAAATCGCCCCGAACACCACCATGGCCCGGTGCTATCAATCCGAATTGATTCACGAACGCCATCGCCACCGCTATGAATTCGTGAATGCTTACCGCGAGGCATTTACGAAAGCGGGCTTGACGCTCAGCGGCGTGTCGCCGGATGAACGGCTTGTGGAAACGGTGGAATTGTCCGATCGGGATTTCTTCGTGGGCGTTCAGTATCATCCCGAATTCAAGTCCCGCCCGAACCGCGCGCATCCGCTGTTTGAAGGTTTCGTTGCCGCAAGTATGCGAAAGTGTGAAACATCGAATTCTTAACATGGTTATTTCTTGACAGTATGCGAAAACGGGCGTATAATGCAGGTAAATTAAGCGAGGGGGTCGTTTCCTGTGAAAAGCAATTCGGCGAATTGTCATCAGAACGGCTCTTCCTGCGCCCTTTCTCAGAACGCTTTTATTGCTGCGCGTCATTTTGATGCGCAGTTTTATTATTATTACCGCTATTATATTCGCTTGCGTTCCGTCTAGATGAGAAAAGGTTTTCTTGTTCCGAAAGGCTTCGAGAAAAACGGTTCTCCTCAGACGGAGAGCCGTTTTTATATATTCAAAATATCATTGGAGGGTATCATCATGAAAAAGCTGCTTGCATTGCTCATCTCGCTCGTTCTCGTACTGAGCGCGTGCTCCTTCGCATTCGCAGAGGAGAAGACCTACAACATCGGCATCTGCCAGCTCGTGCAGCACGCTGCTCTGGATGCGGCCACTCAGGGCTTCCGCGATGCACTGACCGAGCTGCTCGGCGACAAGGTTACGTTCGATGAGCAGAATGCTTCCGGCGACAGCGCCACCTGCATCACCATCGTGAACGGATTCGTTTCTTCCAACGTGGATCTGATTCTCGCCAACGCAACGCCCGCTCTGCAGGCAGCCATGGCGGCCACCGAAGAGATTCCGATTCTCGGCACTTCCGTAACCGACTACGCAACGGCTCTGGGCATCACCGATTGGACGGGCTCCACGGGCTGGAACGTTTCCGGCACCTCCGACCTCGCTCCCCTCGACGGCCAGGCGGCTATGATTCAGGAGCTGTTCCCCGAAGCGAAGGAAGTGGGTCTGCTCTACTGCTCCGCAGAAGCGAATTCCCTGTATCAGATTGAGCAGATGGAAACCTACCTTGCGGATTTGGGATTCACCACCACCCGCTACGCATTCTCCGATTCCAACGACGTGGCTTCCGTTGTGACCAACGCCTGCGCAACCAGCGACGTGCTCTACATCCCCACGGATAACACCGCCGCTTCCTGCACCGAAGCAATCCGCAGCGTGGTTGAAACCGAAATGGTTCCCGTGGTCAGCGGCGAAGAAGGCATCTGCAAGGGCTGCGGCGTGGCAACCCTGTCGATCAGCTACTATGATCTGGGCGTAGCCACCGGCAAGATGGCATACGAAGTGCTCGTAAACGGTGCGGATATTTCCACCATGCCGATCGAGTTCGCTCCGCAGTTCACGAAGGAATACAACGCCGATATGGTTGAGCTGTTCGGTTTGACCATGCCGGAAGACTATGTTGCTATCGCAGAATAACAACGATTTCAGGTTTAAGGTGGGGTTGGAGGACCGAAAGGGCTTCCAACCCCAAACATTGGGGAGGATAAAATGGAACTGAGCAGTTTACTCAACGCCATGCCCGGCGCCGTTGCGCAAGGTCTGATCTGGGGAATCATGGCAATCGGTTTGTTCATCACCTACAAAGTATTGGATTTCTCCGACCTTACGGTTGACGGAACCATGGCTTTGGGCGGTGCGGTGTTCGTTATGCTTACGATTGCCGGATGGAATATGTGGGCGGCAATGCTGATTTCCCTGCTTGCAGGTATGGCCGCAGGCCTGTTGACGGGTCTGTTTCACACGGCGATGGGTATTCCGCCGATTCTCTCCGGTATTTTAACGCAGTTTTCGCTGTATTCCATCAACCTGTGGATTATGGGCTTTAAGGCGAACACGGGCTTGAATTCACGTTTGTACACCGTTTTGATTTCTCAAAAGAGTGTTAAGGACATTTCGATTCAAAACCCGATTTTCGTTATGATTATCGTAACGGCGGTTCTGATTGCCGTTCTGTACTGGTTCTTCGGAACCGAACTGGGCTGTGCGCTGCGTGCAACGGGTGCGAATCCCGCCATGGCTCGTGCGCAGGGCATCAACACCAATATGTGCAAAATTCTGGGCCTGATGATTTCCAACAGCATCGTGTCCCTCGCTTCCGCACTGTTCACGCAGTATCAGGGCTTTGCGGACGTGAATGCCGGCCGAGGCGCAATCGTTATCGGTCTGGCGGCCGTGATTATCGGCGATGTCATTTTCGGAAAGCTGTTCAAGAACTTTGCGCTGAAGCTCGCAAGCGTGGCCATCGGCGCAGTGCTTTACTACATCGTGATTCAGATTATTCTCTGGCTTGGGCTGGATTCCAATATGTTGAAAATGCTCTCCGCAATTGTTGTCGCGATTTTCCTCGCGATTCCCTACTGGAAGAGCAAGGTTCTTCCCGCAAAGAAGGGAGGCAAAGCAAATGCTTGAGGCAACCAATTTAAGAAAGACATTCAATGCCCGCACCATCAATGAAAAAATTGCGCTGAAGGGCGTGAATCTTCGCCTTGAAGACGAAGACTTTGTAACCGTTATCGGCGGCAACGGCGCAGGCAAATCCACCATTCTGAATGCCCTTGCGGGCGTATGGAGCGTGGATGAAGGCAAAATCGAAGTGGACGGCATCGATGTAACCGCCATGCCGGAGCATCGCCGTGCCGCATGGTTCGGCCGCGTGTTCCAGGACCCCATGACCGGCACCGCCGCAAATATGCAGATTGAAGAGAATCTCGCGCTTGCACTGCGCCGCGGTCAGAAACGCGGTCTGCGGGGCGGAATCACCCGCGCGGAGCGTGAAATGTTCCGTGAAAAGCTCAGCCGTTTGGGTTTGGGTCTGGAAGACCGCATGACCGCAAAGGTCGGCCTGCTTTCGGGCGGTCAGCGTCAGGCGCTCACGCTTCTGATGGCAACGCTCAAAAAGCCCAAATTGCTCCTGCTCGACGAGCACACCGCCGCACTCGACCCCCGCACGGCGAGCAAGGTGCTGGCGCTCTCGGATCAGATTGTGCATGAAGACCACCTGATGACCCTGATGGTCACCCACAACATGCGTGATGCCATCGCCTACGGCAATCGCCTGATTATGATGCACGAGGGCAACATCATTCTCGACATTCGGGGCGAGGAGAAAAAGAACCTCACCGTGAATGCGCTGCTGGAGCAGTTCGCCAAGGCGAGCGGAGATACCTTCGACAGCGACCGCGCGCTTCTGTCCGCACGGCATTGATTCATAAATCACCATCGGCTTCGCAGGAAGAGATTCTTGCGAAGCCGTTTTTTGTTCGGGAACGATTCCGACAATCACAAATATTGATTCAGACAATATAATCAAATGGAATTATTGAAATTATTGAATAATTAACTTGAATATGTCGGTGAATGGTGCTATACTGATTCCTGTAAGAAGGGTCGTGCGCAATCACGATGATTTGATAGCAGGAGGGATTTATTATGTTGCTTGAAGGAAAAAGAGCGATTGTTACCGGCGGAACGCGCGGAATCGGTTTGGCGATTGTGGAAACATTTTTGAAAAACGGCGCCTCTGTGGCTCTGTTCGGCTCCCGTCAGGAAACGGTTGATAAGGCTTTGAATAAGCTGAAAGGCGAAAATCCCGATTGGAAGGTCATCGGTCTTGCGCCGGATTTGAGCGATTATGCCTCTGTGGAAGCGGCAATCGAGCAGGTGAATCAGGCCTTCGGCGGCATCGATATTCTCGTAAACAATGCGGGCATTTCCGCACGCGAGCCGCTGTATCAGTATGATCCGGAAGCATTCAGGAAAATCATGGATTTGAATGTCACGGCGGTATTCAACGGCTGCCGCGCGGTTGCGCCCATCATGAAGGCGTTGGGCGGCGGCGCAATCATCAACACCAGCTCCATGGTCAGCCTCTACGGTCAGCCTTCGGGCGTGGGTTATCCCGCAAGCAAATTTGCGGTGAACGGACTCACGAAGAGCCTGGCGCGCGAACTGGGTCGTGACAACATTCGTGTGAATGCGGTGGCTCCGGGCGTTACCCGCACGGACATGGTTGCGAATCTTCCCGAGGACATGGTCAAGCGCGTCTGCGCCCCCATCCCGATGGGACGCATGGGCGAACCGCAGGAGGTTGCGAATGCGTTCTTGTTCCTCGCAAGCGACCTTGCCAGCTACATCACGGGCGAGATTCTCTCCGTAGACGGTGCGGCGCAAAACTAAATTAAAATAAGAATACATCATGCGGCTTCACAAATTTTCTGTGAAGCCGCATGTTTTATTGTAAAATACTTTGAATCGTGTTATAATGGAGAATGTGGGAAAGTATCTTTCTTTTTGGAGGACGAATATGCTGGATTTTGTTCGCAAGCTCTTCGGCACGAATAACGATGTCGAGATCAAGCGGTTGAAAAAAACGGTGGATAAAATCAACGCCCTGGAGCCGAAGATGAAGGCTCTGAGCGATGATGGCATCCGTGATTATGTAAAAGATCTCAAGAAAAAGGCGCAGTCCGGAACGGATTTGGATGCGCTTCTCCCGGAAACTTTTGCGCTGGTGCGTGAATCTGCGGTGCGTGTTTTAGGACAGCGCCCGTTTGACGTTCAGCTGATCGGCGGCATTGTATTGCATCAGGGAAGAATCGCCGAGATGAGAACCGGTGAAGGCAAAACCCTCACGGCCACTTTGCCGGCGGTTTTGAATGCCTTGACCGGAAAAGGCGTGCATATTGTAACGGTCAATGATTATCTGGCACGCTTCCAGTCCGAATGGATGGGCAAGCTGTATCGATTCATGGGGCTTTCGGTGGGTCTGATTGTGCACGATTTGGATGCACCGCAGCGCCAGGCGGCGTACGGTTCGGACATTACCTACGGCACCAACAACGAATTCGGCTTTGATTACCTGCGTGACAACATGGTGACCTACAAGGAGCGCATGGTGCAGCGGGAGCTGAATTTCGCCATCGTGGATGAAGTGGACTCGATTTTGATTGATGAAGCGCGCACGCCGTTGATTATTTCGGGTCAGGGCGCGAAATCCACCGACCTATACGAGCGGGCGAATCAGTTTGTGGCGCGCGGTCTTCGTGAAGCGAAGGAAGGCGAAGAGGGCGAGCTGGAGGTCGAAGGCGATTTCCTGAAAAACGAAAAGGACAAAACGATTTCGCTGACCGAAGAAGGCGTTCGCAAGGCGGAAGCGTTCTTTGATGTGGAAAATCTGACCGAGCCTGAAAATCAGGAGCTGTATCATCACATTTTGGGTGCGTTGCGTGCGCACAAGATGATGAAGCGCGATGTGGACTACATCGTGAAAGACGGTCAGGTGGTTATCGTTGATGAATTCACGGGTCGATTGATGGTCGGCCGCCGCTATTCCGACGGTCTGCATCAGGCCATTGAAGCGAAGGAAGGCGTGAAGGTCGAGCGTGAAAGCCGCACGCTGGCAACGATTACCTTCCAGAACTACTTCCGCATGTACCACAAGCTGTCGGGCATGACCGGTACGGCGAAAACGGAAGAGGATGAATTCAACGGCATTTACAAACTGGACGTTGTCACGATTCCCACGAACCGCCCGATGGTGCGTGTGGACATGAACGACGCCGTGTTTGTTACGCAAAAGGCGAAGTTTGCGGCGGTGGTTGCGGAAATCGAGAAGCGCCACAAGACGGGTCAGCCGGTGCTGGTGGGCACGGTTTCCGTTGAAAAAAGCGAAATGCTCGGCCGTATGCTGGAGCTGCGGGGCGTTCCCCACGTGGTTCTGAATGCGAAGTTCCATGAAAAGGAAGCGGAAATCGTTGCGCAGGCGGGCAAAAAAGGCGCAGTCACGATTGCAACGAACATGGCCGGCCGTGGTACGGATATTCTTCTGGGCGGCAATGCCGAATTCATGGCACGCAAGGAAATGCGCCTGGCGGGCTATGAGGAAATGGTGATTGAAGACGCCATCGGATTCAACGAGGACGTTCCGGAGGAAGTGCTCGAGGCACGCAAGGTGTTCCGCGGTCTGATGGAGAAATTCTCGGTGGAAACGAAGCAGGGGCACGATGAAGTGGTCGCGCTGGGCGGTCTGCACATCATCGGCACGGAGCGCCATGAATCCCGACGCATCGACAATCAGCTGCGTGGTCGTGCGGGACGTCAGGGCGATCCGGGTTCTTCGCAGTTCTTTGTTTCCTTTGAAGACGATTTGATGCGCCTGTTCGGCTCGGATCGCTTCAAGCCGATGCTGGAGAAGCTCACGGCGGGCGGCGAAGAGGCCATCGAAGCGGGCTTGGTTTCCAAGCAGATTGAGAATGCGCAGAAGCGTGTCGAGAGCAAAAACTTCGATATCCGCAAGCACGTTCTTCAGTATGACGATGTTATGAATCAGCAGCGTGAGGTCATTTACGGTCAGCGCCGTGAGGTTTTGGAAGGGCAGGACATGCACGTCAAGCTCATCGAGATGCGCAATTCGCTGATTGACGAGGCGCTGCAGCGGCATTTGGGCGATGATTCAACGCACTGGGACATCAACGGTCTGGCGGAGTATCTCGAAAAGCTCTGCATTGACCGCGGCGGCGTGCAGCAAGTGCGCGATTCGCTTTCCTCCGCAACGAAGGACGCCTTCCGTTCGGCATTGATCGAGCGTGCGGACAAGATTTACGCCGTGCGTGAAAAGATGTGGGCGGAAGCGAATCTGGACATGCGTGAATTCGAACGTGTGGCGCTTTTGGGTTCCGTCGATCGGCGCTGGATGGATCACATCGATGCCATGACCGAGCTGCGTGACGGCATCGGTCTTCGTGCCTACGGTCAGCGTGATCCCGTGATTGAATACAAGCGTGAAGGCTACGAGATGTTCGAAGAAATGGTGCATCTGATTCAGGAAGACACCGTTCGCCGTCTCTATTTCACCGTTCTGGCGAAGCCCGTTGAGCGCGTTCAGGTGGCACAGCCCACGGTCGTTTCCCACGGTTCCTCCGAGCCGCAGCCCAAATCGCCCGTCAAATCCGCAGAAAAAGTCGGGCGCAACGATCCCTGTCCCTGCGGCAGCGGCAAAAAATACAAAAACTGTTGCGGCAAGGCGGACTGAGTCCGCAGGCAATTGCTGGCGCGCTTGGTCACCTGAAATTGAGTCGGACGACGACTCAATTTCAGCGTGGGTGCGATAAGATAACTTTGTGCCCAACTTACCGCAAATCGAGTCGAACGGCGACTCGATTTACTGGGTTGCGTTTTCGGGGCTGCGACT
>CAVHAH010000040.1:0-13374 GCA_963633785.1 bacterium | reverse complement strand
CGGGTTGATGCCGATGTCCGATTTCTGAATGGCCTTCTCGATGGGCCCGATCATCTTCGGCTCCCACGGCGCAATCACCAGCATGCGCGGTTCGGGAGAAGAAATGTTGCCGACCTGATTGAGCGGCGTGGGCGTTCCGTAGTAATCCACGGTAATCTTGTCGAGGATTTGCGGATTCGCACGACCGGCACGCAGAGTGCTCAAATCCTTCTGGATCACGGCAGTGGTCTTGTCCATCTTTTCGCCTGCGGTCTTAATGGTCTCTTTATACATAACATATCCCTCCAAAATGTTCAAAGCGCACTCACGCTATTTTTCTGACTCTATTGTACCGTATCTTGAGCGATTGTGCAAGTGGAAATTTATTTTTTATCCCCAGCGGGGGCTTCCGCTTTTTTTCCGTTTCTGTATAATGGAGGAAGTATTGAGAAGGAGAACTTGGAAATGAAGCGATTGATTGCGGTTTTGTTGGCGGGATTGATGATTTTGAGCGCCTGCGCCTATGCGTCGGAGGAATCCGTTCTGGTATACGGTTCGGCGGATTACGATTCCATCAATCCGATTATGAACGAGCATTGCGAAATCAAAGATTTGCTGTTCAACGGTCTGGTCGGCAGAGATGCAGACGGCAATCTCATTCCCGCCCTGGCGGAATCGTGGGAATACGATGCCCAAACACTGACCTATACATTCCAATTAAGAAGCGATGTGAAATGGCATGACGGCGAAGCATTCACCGCTTCGGACGTGAAATTCACCATCGAAGCCATTATGAATCCCGAAAACAATTCCGAGAATGCCCCGAACTACGAGGAAATCTCGGAGATTCAGGTGCTGAGCGATACCGAAATCGCATTCGTGCTGAGCGAACCGAACTACGCCTTTTTGGATTACATGACCATGTCGATTCTGCCCGAGCATCTGCTGTCGGGCGAGGATATGTGGACGTCGGACTACTTCAAGAATCCCATCGGAACGGGTGCGTATAAGTTGGAAAGCTGGGATGTGGGGCAGGCAATCGTTCTTACGAAGAACGAGGATTACTTCGCCGAACCCGCAAAAATCGACACCGTGATTTTCAAAATCGTTGCGGATGATTCCGCAAGAGCGCTGCAGTTGATGAACGGCGAACTGGACCTTGCGCAGATTGCGCCCAAGGACGCTTCCGCCTTCGAGAATTCGGAGAATCTCACCGTTTACGATATGTCCACGGCGGACTATCGCGGCATTCTCTATAATTTCAACAATCCGCTCTGGCAGGAGAATGCCGATTTGATTCCCGCCATCAGCTATGCGCTCGATCGGCAGAGCATGGTGGATGCGGTTTTGGTGGGCAAGGGCTTTGTCGCCTACAGCCCGATTCAGCTGAATGATTATAATTCGGAAGATATCGAGCACTACGATTACAATCCCGAAAAGGCCGTTGCCATGCTGGAAGCGGCGGGATGTGAAAAGGATTCCGAGGGCTACTGGTGCAGAAACGGCGAACGCATTTCATTCACAATCAACGCCATGCCCGGCGATCAGGTTCGCAGCGATTTGGCGCAGATTGCCGCCCAGCAGCTTCGCTCCATCGGTTTGGATGTGAAAGCCGATGTGCCCGCCGACGGTCTGGACTGGGACAATCAGGAATGCTGCATCATCGGCTGGGGTTCGCCCTTCGATGCCGACGATCACACCTACAAGGTATTCTCAACGGGTGCCGCCGCAAACTATTCCGCCTATTCCAATGCGAAAGTGGACGAGGCACTGAAGCTGGCAAGGCAGACCGACGATGCATCCGAGCGCACCGAATACTATCATGAATTCCTCACGGCGCTGGCGGAACAGCCCGCATACACGTTCCTGTGCTATATCGATGCGATTTATGTGGCGAACAGCCGCATTCAGGGCATTGATGCCGATATGGTGCTCGGCCATCACGGCGTAGGCATTTTCCGCAACATCACAGAATGGACATTGGAGTAATAATTCAGTGGAAGATTTGCTGAGGGTTGAAGATTTATATGTGGATATTCACGCGTCCGCGGGCACGGTTCATGCTGTCCGCGGCGTGAATTTTACCCTGCAGCCGGGCGAGGTGCTTGCCATTGCGGGCGAATCGGGCTGCGGCAAAAGTATGCTTTGCAAGGCACTGATGGGACTGATGCCCCGAAATGCGAAAATCACCTCCGGAAAAGTGATTGCCAACGGCGTGGATATTGCGCACTATTCCGAACGTGAAATGCGCAAACTGCGGGGCAAATGGTTTTCCTACGTCTTTCAGGACCCGATGAGCGCCCTGAATCCGACCATGACCATCGGTTCGCAGATTGCCGAAGCCGTGAAAATTCACGCGCCGAAAATGTCCAAGCCCGAGGTTTTCGACCGTGTAACGGAATTGATGACGCTGGTGGGCATTCCCGAACCCGAAGCACGCTATAATCTTTATCCGCTTCACTTTTCGGGCGGAATGCGCCAAAGAACGGTGCTGGCGATTGCGCTGGCTTCCGATCCGAAGATTCTCCTGGCCGATGAGCCGACCACCTCTTTGGACGTGACCATTCAGGCGCAGATTCTGGATTTGTTTCGTGAAATTCAAACCAAACTGCACACCGCAACCATTTTGGTTTCGCACGATATGGGCGTTGTGGCGCAGGCGGCGGATCGTGTGGCAATCATGTATGCGGGCAGAATTGTCGAAATCGGAACGGCGGACGAGATTTTCTATGATCCCCGCCATCCGTATACATGGGGGCTGCTTCAATCGCTGCCGGGGCGCAATCGCGGCGAAAAGCGGCTGAAGACCATTCCGGGAATGCCGCCGTCGCTGGAGAATCCCCCCAAGGGCGATGCGTTTGCCTGCCGCAACGAATACGCCCTTGAAATCGATTATCATGAAGCGCCGCCGATGTTTCGGATTACCGATACCCACTATGCGGCAACGTGGCTTTTGGATCCCCGTGCACCGAAAATCGGAGGAAACGGAAATGTCTGAAATACTGATGGAGGTTTCGCACCTGAGCAAGTCGTTTTCCCTGTCGAAGCGCATGAGCGTTCAGGCGGTGAACGATGTTTCCTTCACATTGAATAAAGGGGAGATTCTGGGGCTTGTGGGCGAATCCGGCTGCGGAAAATCCACAATCGCGCGCTGTGTGATGAATGTCTGCCGCCCCGATGCGGGAGAAATTCTGATTCACGGCGAGAATATCGCCAACCGCCGCGAATGCCGAAACCGTCAGATTATCTTTCAGGATTCGGCATCCGCATTGAATCCCCGCATGAAGGTGTGGCAAATCGTTACCGAACCGATGCGCATTCACCGCATTCACCCGCCGCGCGGAAGCCTGCGCAAGGAAGCGGAATTTCAGCTTTACTATGTGGGGCTGGATTCGAGCTTTCTCGATAAACGCCCGAGCGAGCTGTCGGGCGGTCAGCGTCAGCGCGTGGCGATTGCCCGTGCCGTCGGCATGGAACCCGAACTGCTGGTGGCGGATGAACCCGTGGCGGCGCTGGATTGTTCGATTCAGGCGCAGATTATCAACCTGTTCGAGCATTTGCGCGAGGAACACGGCTTCTCCATTCTGTTCATTGCGCATGATTTGGCAATGGTGGAATACCTGTGCGACCGTGTGGCGGTGATGTATCGCGGACGGCTGGTGGAAATCGCCCCAACGGGGGAACTGTTCGCCAATCCCGTTCACCCGTACACTCGTGCCCTGCTTCGCGCGATTCCTCTGCCCGACCCGAGGGCGATGCGCAATCGTGAACGCATGAATTTCGATATGGAATTCGACACTGCGGGCACGCTGAACGAAATCCGCCCCGGCCATTTTGCGCTTCAAGGAGGCGAACACGCTTGAGATTGCTCAAAAAAACCGCTTCGTTTCTTCTGAGTATGCTGTTTTTAAGCATGGCGGTGTTCTGCCTGGCAAGGCTTGCGCCGGGCGATCCCCTGATGAGCTATTACGGCGAACGCTCGGAAAAAATGTCGGAAGCGGAGAAGGACGCCGCCCGTGAAAAACTCGGCTTGAACGAGAGCCTGCCCGTTCAATATGTTCGCTGGCTGGAGAATGCCCTGCACGGCGATTTCGGCATTTCCTATAAATACAAAACATCCGTAACGGAAGTGATTTCCCAACGCATCGGCAACACGCTTCTTTTAGGCGGCCTCGGATTCGTTCTCACGTTTGCGGGAGCGTTTGCGCTGGGCGTGCTTTGCGCATGGTTTGAAGAAAAAAGCCTCGACAGAATCCTGTGCAAATTCGGAACGCTTTTAAGCTGTATTCCCGAATTCTGGCTTTCGCTGGTGCTGATACTGGTGTTTGCAATCACGTTGCACCTTCTGCCCAGCTCGGGGGCATACGATATCGGGCGCAGTTCGGATTTTTCCAACCGTGCACGGCATTTGATTTTACCTGTGGCGGTGGTAATTCTGGAACATCTTTGGTATTATGCATATATGATTCGCAATCTCCTTTTGGAGGAGACCCGCGCGGATTATGTGCTTTTGGGGCGCAGTAAGGGCTTGTCGAAGCGCAAATTGATGCTGGGACACTGCCTGAAAAACATCATGCCCGCCTGCATCGGCCTTATGGCGATTTCCGTGGGCCATGTAATCGGGGGAACGTATATCGTCGAAACCGTGTTCGGGTATCCGGGGCTGGGGGCACTGTCGTATGAAAGCGCACAGTATCACGATTACAATCTGCTGATGGTGCTCTGTCTGATGACGGGCGGACTGGTGATTTTCTGCAACCTGATTGCCCAATCCGTCAACGAACGCCTGGACCCCAGATTGCGCAGTGCGGCTGCGGAGGTGCGCGAATGACCGAGAAAGAGCTGTTTGCCGTTGTCGGCATTCGGGAGCCCGAAAAAACTTCGGACGAAACCCGAAAACGGCGCATTCACATTCCGCCGCTCTCGGCGATTCTGCTGGCGGCGTTGGTGCTCTGCTGCCTGTTTGCGGAAGTTCTGATGACGAAAGACCCGACCTATTTGGATTTACAGCATTGCGACGTCGCTCCGAACGGCGAATTTCTGTTCGGAACGGATTCGCTGGGGCGTGATTTGTTTTCGGGCATTTGGTACGGCGGCAGAATTTCGATCGGCATCGGAATGCTGTCCACGCTGATTTCCACATTGATTGCGATTCTCTACGGAACATTCAGCGGCCTCGCGCCGAAAAAAGCGGATGCGGCGCTGATGCGCTTTGCGGAGATATTTCTGAGCATTCCCTCGCTGCTGACGGTTTTGTTTCTTCAGGCGATTCTGGGCGAAGCGAATGTGCTTTCGTTGAGCGTGGTAATCGGCTTAACGAGCTGGCCGGGCATTGCGAAGCTGGTGCGCACGCAGGTGATTGCCCTGCGGTCGAGCGAATATGTGGTGGCGTCGAAATGCATGGGAGGCGGATTCTTTCATATATTGATTCGCCATCTTGCACCGAATTTTATCGCCGAAATCATGTTTATGGTGGTTATGAATGTCCGAAGTGCGATTGTGGCGGAATCCACGCTGAGCTTCATGGGCATGGGATTGCCGATTGAAATCATATCGTGGGGCAGTATGCTGTCGCTGGCGCAAAACGCACTGCTTCGCAAAAGCTGGTGGGTGATTCTGATTCCCGGCGCATTTCTGATTCTGCTTTTGATGACGCTGACGAACCTCGGAAACCGTTTGCGCAAAAACGCAAACCGAAAGGAGAGCAACCTGTGATAACCGAACAAATCGAAGCACGCATTCAGGCACAGCGAGATTATTTTTCCAAAGGAAACACCCTGCCGCTCGCCGAAAGAATGAAAGCCCTCGAAACGCTCAAGCAGACCCTTTTGCGCATGGAACCCGAATTGAATCGGGCATTGAAGGCGGATTTGGGCAAAAGCGCTTCGGAAAGCTACCTTTGCGAAACGGGCATGGTGCTTTCGGAATTGAATCACATGCTGCGCCACATGAAGCAATACGCCCGCCCGATTCGGGTGCGCACGCCGCTTGCGCAGTTCCCCGCGCGGTCTTATCGCGTTCCCGGACCGTACGGCGTGGTGCTGGTGATGAGCCCGTGGAATTATCCGCTGCTGCTCAGCGCCGATCCCGCCATTGAAGCGATTGCGGCGGGCAACACGGTGGTTCTGAAACCCAGTGCCTATGCGCCCGAAACTTCGCAGGCATTGGTGAAACTGTTCTCCTGCCTTCCCGATGAATGGGTCACGGTCATCACGGGCGGACGGGAGGAAAACGCCGCGCTGCTCGATTGCAAATTCGATTCCGTGTTTTTCACGGGAAGCGCCGCCGTCGGACGCTTGGTAATGGAAAAGGCCGCCGCGCATTTAACGCCCGTCACGCTGGAACTGGGCGGAAAAAGCCCCTGCATTGTGGACGAAACGGCGAATATTTCCGTTGCGGCAAGGCGCATCGCATTCGGCAAATTCCTGAATTGCGGTCAGACCTGCGTGGCACCCGACTATATTCTTTGCAATCGAAGCATTCACGATCAACTGGTTGCGGCGCTGAAAGCCGAAACGCAAAAGCTCTACGGCGTGCGCCCGCTTGAAAATCCGGACTACGGGAAGATTGTGAACCGAAAGCATTTCGAGCGCATTCAAAGCCTGATGAATCCCGACAAAATCATCTTCGGCGGCGAAATCAGCGAAGCCGCCAATCAAATTGCCCCCACAATTATGGATGCCGTTTGTTTCGACGATGCCGTGATGCAGCAGGAAATTTTCGGCCCCGTTTTGCCGATTCTGACTTACGACTCGTTGGACGGGGCGATTGCGCAAATCGAAGCAAGACCGAGACCGCTGGCTCTGTATATTTTCTCTTCCGATAAAAAACGGATTCGCAAAATCCTTCAAACAGTGCGCTTCGGCGGCGGCTGCGTGAATGACACGATTATTCACCTGGCAACGGATCAAATGCCGTTCGGCGGCGTGGGGGAGAGCGGAATGGGCAGCTACCACGGACGCGCGGGATTCGAAGCATTCAGCCATTTCAAATCCGTGGTCGATAAGAAAACGTGGCTCGATTTGCCGATGCGCTATCCGCCCTACAGCCCGAAAAAGGATCGCCTGATTCGCAAATTCTTGAAGTAAGATATTTCAAAAGTATTAAGTAAATTGAAGAAATGGCGATTTTTTTGCTTTTTTCAAGGCAATGCTGTAAAATAAAATATGTATTGTATATGATAGGATGTGAGCAGTATGCGAAAGCACAGCCGCGTGCCGGCGCATGAGATTCGAATGCGTGTGATCACGGGAATACTGCTTGTGGCGTGTCCCCCTGTGGGCGTGCTGCTTTTGTGGAAACGGCATTGTTCGGTGAAACTGAAATATGCGCTGTCGCTTGCGAGCATGGCGATACTGGCGCTGGTTGTGATTCTGATTCCGTCGGGCACCGAGCGTGTGAACGGCGGCGTTACGCTGATCGGCAGCGAAAAGCAAGCGGATGTCTACGGTCCCGCATTGCCCACGGCAATGGTAAGCACCTATTCGGCATCCACGTCCGAAAGCGTGATTGCCGATGCTTCCGAGGAAGAGGAAATCACATACGTCTACGCCGCAAAGGGACAGAAGAATTACCATACCGCCAAATGCAAATTCGCCTATGCGTCTTCTCAGAAAATGACGCCCTACGAAGCCTATTATCTCGGCTATACGCCCGGAAAGTGCTGCGATGCGCCGGAATACACGCCGAAGAACTGAATATAATGAAAAAACACACGACCGACAGAATGCGTCGGTCGTGTGTTTTTGATTGCCTCGAATCCCGAAAATTTCACCGCGCCGCAATCCTCTGCGCAACGGAACTCAAGGAGTAACCGTTTCTATCGCGTCCGGCAGTATAGAAATCGCCTTCCTTAGGGCAATACCGCACAATTCGGCGGCGAATCCGGGCGTGCCTTTCACACCATCTGCTTCTTGCAAAATTCACTGCCCGGCTTACCGCCTCATTTAATCAGTGCATCCTTAGATTCTCCAATCGCAAAAGAGCATAACCCGAATCCGTCCCCATGTCAACCCTTTTTGAAAATCCGTTCGTGAGCACATGAATTAACGCCAAAGAATAATATTTCCCCTGCCCAATACAACAAACAAAGACCGCCTCGCATTGAGACGGTCTTTGCAATATCATAGGATTATTGTGCGGCTTCCTCGGCGGGAGCGGCCTTCACGGTCACGATGGCCTGCGCATAGCGGGTCAGAGCGGGTGCACCGTTGTCGGTCACTTCCAGAACGATGTTGAAGTAGTCGCCTTCCTGAGCATCCGCGGGAACGGTGAAGGAAGTAGCGCTTGCGTTATGCGCCCAAACGTCCACATAAGCGGCATTCTCACCGGAATAGTCGCAGGCATCGGTGTACACGAACCAGTTGTAGTTCAGCGCATCACCGTCGGGATCGGTTGCGGAACCGTTGAGTTCGATGGTCTCGCCGGGGATGGCTTCAAAGTCGAGGCACTCGGCGGTCACAACCGGCTGATGGTTGGCATCCTCGTAGTCACTGACGCACCAGTCTGCACGGGCTGCGAAGTCGTTCATGAATGCTTCGAACCAGCGATGCACGCTGTAACCGCTGCTCATCTCGCCCAGGGTGGGATCGTATTCGGAAACTGCGGAAACGGTCACATTGCCGTCTTCATCGGTCTGCTCTGCCATACGTCCGCCCCAGGAGCCGTAGTTGGAATTCTCAAGACCACGCAGTCCGACGGGAACGAGATACATCCAGCAGGGGCTGTCGCCTTCGGAGATGAAGTCGTAACGGGAGAAGGCATCTGAGCCGCCGAACCAGCTCAGCCAGCAATCTTCCGAATTCAGCGTGGACATATAGCCGAACTGATTGCTGTCGGTTTCACCTTCATAATAAGTGCCGTCTCCGAAGAGCAGATACTTGCTCATCAGAGAGCCGTGGCCGAACTTGATGTTCTCGGTCAGCCAGTCTGCCTTGAAATACTTGCGATAGGGCACGGTTGTGGTGTTAGAGATGTTGTAACCGATACCGGAGGTTACGCAATAGAGTCGGCTGATCTCAGACCAGTTTTTGCTGATGTAATCCGGATAGGCGTTATCCTGATCGCCCCAGGAAATGAAAACAACCTTATCGGAAACCTTACGATAGATGGTTTCCCAGTCTTCGGTATCCTTGTACTCTTCCTCGATGGAAAGCAGTGCACGTGCAAAGGTGTTTGCGCCGCCCCAAGCCTGAATGTAAAGCGTGCGGGGGTCGTCATCCAGCAGACACTCCTTGATGTAATTGGAGCCGTCCGTTTCGTAGCGATAGTCGCCTTCGAATTCAACGTTGCCGATCTTGGTGCGCTCAACCAGCTCACCGGGAGTCGGATAATTCGAATCGTGCTTAACCAGATTCGGATATGCTTCGGCGTATTCGTTCAGGAGCGTATTCTCAACCCAGTCGACTTCCATCGGACGCCACTCGGTCAAATCACCGTTCTGCTTGTAGCTGGAAATAACTTCGCTCATGGTGTGTTCGCCGTCACCCGTCCAGTGGTGCTGAGAAGAAGAAACGACGATGCCGGCAATGTCGATGTCATTCGCATACAGCAGGAAATGAATCATGGAATCAATGTCGTCGCACTCGAGGTCCGTGGTCACAATCGTGCGGGGACGGGTATCAACCGAAGTCTCCGCTTCCTCCGCCATGCCGGCGGGGATCAGCATCGTCAGCGCCAAAGCGATGGTCAATGCAAGGGTCAATAGTTTCTTCATATCGTTTTCCTCCTTTTTTTGTTCTAAAGAAGAAATCCAATTCGCTTTTTTGACGGAATTGACAAGAAAACGAATTGTCTTTCTTCTTGGGAATTTGGATGCCTAAACTTTAACAGTAAAAAATCAATTTGTCAAGCGGGGGTAAAACAGAAGATTTTACTAAAATTTTTGACTTCCGCGTGAATATCCGAAGCAGAATCGCACGTTTCGTTGGAAAAACGGACATAAACAATTTTATGTAGGAATCGCCGCTTGAATGCGGAGAAATTTACTGAAAGTTTTAGCGATTAAGTGAACAACTTTATTTTGTCAACGTATAATGCAACTATATGTACATTGTGATATAAATAATAGAACGATGTTCGTTGTATGTGATAATTTATTTTCCGAAGTGATTGACAGAAACCGTCGCATCGTTTATAATACAGCTAAACGAATTACCGAACAAATAAAGGAGCGAGCTTAACAATGCTGAAAGGTATTTCACCGATTCTTTCCCCCGATCTCTTGAAGATCATTGCCGAAATGGGACATGGCGATGAAATCGTCATCGGCGACGGCAACTTCCCCGCGGCTTCCATGGGCAAGCGCTGCGTGCGCTGCGACGGCCACAGTGCCACCGAGCTGCTCGATGCCATTCTGCAGCTGTTCCCGCTGGATACTTTCGTGGAAGCGCCGGTCACGCTGATGTCCGTTGTGCCCGGAACGGTGCCCGACGGCGAACCGCCCATCTGGAGCGAGTTCCGCAATATTATCGATAAATACGAACCCGGCAAGAAAATCGGTTTCGAAGAGCGCTTTGATTTCTACGATCGCAGTAAACAGGCCTATGCCACCGTGCAGACGGGCGAAACGGCGCTGTATGCCTGCGTTATATTGAAGAAGGGCGTTATCGAAGCAAAATAAGAGCACATAACAAAGGGTGAAGCAAGCGATGAAGGTAAGGGTCAAAGACATAGCAGAGGCGGCCGGCGTCTCGTCTGCCACGGTCAGCAATGCGCTCAACGGCAAAGGCGGCGTGGGAGAAGATTTGAGCCGAAAAATTTTTTCGCTTGCCAGAGAAATGGGCTATATTCACGAACGTTCGGCGTTCTCTCATCGGGATTATATCCGGCTGGTGCTCTTCAGACGCCATGGTCTGGTGGTTATGGACACGCAGTTTTTCGCAGACATGATCAACGGCATCACGCGCGAGGCGCACCAGTTGGGATATGAATTGATGATTTCGCACATCGATATGGAGAAGGATGCGGATTATCCGGAGCGCATCGATGAAATCTGCCGTGAGGAATGCAGCGGAATCATATTGATGGCCACCGAAATGTACCGCGAGGATTTACAGCTTTTTTCGCACAGCAAAGCGCCGCTGTTGGTGCTCGACAGTCTGTTTCGGTTGGATGAATTCAACTGCGTGTGCATCAACAACTACGAAGCGGGCTATATGGCAACGCAGCGTCTGATTGCGATGGGGCATACCGCCATCGAACATGTCACGGCATCGGTGCGCTTCAATAATATGCGCTATCGCCGTCAGGGCTTTGAAGCGGCAATGTCCGAGAGCCATCTGCCCATCGGCGAAGATTATCTCTGGCGCGTCAAACCGACGGTCGAAGGCGCCTATCGGGATATGCTGGAACTGCTGAATGCACGAAAAAAGCCCATGCCGACGGCGCTTTTCGTTGCGAACGACAACATGGCGATGGGCTGTATGCGCGCTTTGAAGGAAAAGGGATACAAAATTCCGCAGGATGTATCGCTCATCGGCATGGATGATTTGGACACCTGTCAGATTGCCAATCCGCCGTTGTCCACCATACGGGTGTTTCGTGAGGACATCAGCCGAATCGCAGTGCATCGCCTGGCGGATATGATGAATCCCGCAATGCCTCAAACGATTCAGAAAACAGAGGTCAGCGTAACGCTGGTGGATCGTCGAAGCATACGGGATATGCATGAGAACTAAACGCTAAACGCTCTTGCGCTTCACAAGGCGTGTGGCGATTTCGATTTTCAGCGGCTGTGTGTTGCTGTCTTCAATCAACTGAACAATGCGCATAGCGGCGGTTTCACCCATGAAGAGCTTGCGCACCATAACGGTTGACAGCGGCGGCACCATGTATTCGGCGGTGGAGATATCGTCGAAACCGACCACGGCCACATCTTCGGGAATGCGGTAGCCGGCTTCACGCAGCGCCATCATCGCACCGAAGGCAATCAGGTCATTGTCTGCGAAATAGCAATCCACCGGTTTTTCTCCCGATTCGAGCAGATTTTTCATGTCGCCGTATGCACCTTCCTGCGAAGGCGTCAGGTGAAGCACCTGAGAATTCGAGGAGGACAGACCGCAGGCGCGAAGCGCTTTGTAGAAACCGTCGGCACGCTGCTCGAAGTTGCTGATCCAGTAGTCGGATTTGAGATAACCGGGCTGGGTGTGGCGTTCACGGATGAGGTATTCCGTGGCCATGAACGCTCCCTGAATGTTATTGATTAAAATAAAGTTAAGATCCAGCTTTTCAAAATAGGCGTCCAGAACCACAAGGGGCGTCTCAATTTGAGTGAACTTTTTGAGCGAATTTTCATCAATTTCAGTTGCGAGAAGAATAATTCCGGCGAAATCCGATTTGCCGATCATATAAATCTGATCTTCGAGATTATCATCCTCGTAAAGATAGCGAATAACGCAGTCGTATCCGCGCAAACGACAGCCTTTGCTGACGCCGTCTGTCAACGCTATAAAAAATGGCGTATCGTTGACAACAGCGCCGCTTTTTTTGTATATAATGAAACAAATGGAACCTTTTTTGCGGCTGGCCGAAACAGCCTTTTTTGAAAAATCAAAGCCGTATTCCTTGGCGGCGGCAATCACACGATCCTTTGTCGCACGGCTGACGCCGTTTTTATCGTTGAGCGCCAGCGATATCGCCGATTCGGACAATCCGAGCTTCGCCGCTAACTCTTTAGCCGTAATGGACATATTCTCACCTCGTTTTCATTATAAATGGTTTAGATAATTTAGTCAAGTTACTCTCAATTATTTATTGTAATTTAGTTATCGAAGTTATATAATTTGTACATAAGCGGCGAGGAAGCCGCAAAAGGCCGTGCGATTCGTGAAGAATCGGCGGCAATTAAAAGGAGGATAACCCCATGAAGAAAATTCTGACTCTCGCATTGGCTCTGATGTTGGTGCTGTGCATGGCCGCAACGGCTTGCGCGGAAGGCATTATCTACATCATCACCCCCTCGACCTCCAACCCCTTCTTCGGCACCGAGCAGACCGTTGGCGCAGCCAAGGCAGCAGAACTCGGCTACGAAGCAAAGTGCTTCTCTCATGATGACGATGCACAGACCCAGCTGCAGCTCTTCGAAGCCGCAATCAACGACAACGCAGTTGCAATCGTTTGCGACAACGCCGGCGCAGATGCTTCCATCGAAGCAGTTCGCAAGGCTGACGAAGCCGGCATCCCGGTTTTCCTGATTGACCGCGAAATCAACGAAGCGGGCCTGGCCAAGGCTCAGATCGTTGCCGACAACGCTCAGGGTGCTGCCGCCATCGCCGAGAAGTGGGTTGAAGCGATGAACTACGAAGGCAAGTACGCAGAGCTGCTGGGCCTCGAGTCCGACACCAACTGCCAGGTTCGTTCCGAGAACTATCATTCCGTAATCGATCAGTACGAAGG